>CAMAKT010000060.1 GCA_945836135.1 uncultured Clostridia bacterium
TTTCATAGAGCAACATTAATACATTATGTGCTCTGACTCTCAGACGGAAATTTCTGATACCTCCGGTAAACATTTCAAATACTGATACTTTCTTTTCCTGCAAAGCAGCCTCAAGGAGCACCGACATACAACATTTTTCGAAGAAATTATACACAGCAACTATCAGTACTATCATAATCAGAATAAGTATAGTACACGGATGAAGTAAGAAGCGAAGTATATAACCGTTTGTCAGGTACTTAATCCCTGACAGCTTCATGCTCAAATTAAACAAAAGTAAAAAGAGCGGATAAAACACCGCAACGGCTACAGCCTTATAAATCAATTCAAATGGCAACAGTGTTTTTCCGCATCTCTTAAATAATATGAAATTATCTCTGACAAGATTTCTCATAGGGCAGGCTCTTCCTTATTGTTCGTGCCCTGCCACTTCTCCATGCTTCTTATCCATAATAGAACGATAGAACTGGTGAATAAAATCAACCAGATATGCTGTCAGAAGAACGAGACTTACCACTCTTACAACAATGGGGTTAATGGCAAGCACCATATGCTTTATTTTAACATTAACTATCTTAAACAGCAATACGCAAATTACGCCCCAGGCAATAGTGCTCTCGAGGCAGAGTATACCCTTATAGTTAAAACGCTTATGGTCATAATTCCACCACAGTTCGCCAAACAGCTTAATCATAACCATGGCAACGGCATACTCAAAAGCCGTACCACCTATGCAACCTGCAAAAAACAGCAGGACAGGATGTGCAGAAAACGGTGCAAACAGTGTAAACGCTCCAAGGCATCCAAATCCGTAAATGACACAGAACGGCAGCTTGGAAAATCCTCTGTTCTCCCAGTAGCCTAACTGATAACGGATAACAACACATTCCATGCACCAGCCAAAAAAGCTGTAGATGAAAAACCACATAATAAGCTGGTATACATTCATGTCATTAAAGTACATCATAAAACTTTCTCTCATTTCCCCTCCATAATCTCCTTAAAGAAAACTTCTTTCCTGTAAAATTTTTAACTTATATGAGATTTCTGAAGAATTCCCTATAAGTTAAAAATACTTGTGTCTCTATAACACAAGTATTTTATAACATATTATAAAAAAATACAATACTTTATTAAAAAAGTATAAACTTACCAGTTACATCTTCTTACCACGCAAGCCTCTTAAGTATATCAGAAACATCTTCCTCTGTGACAGGTCTTGGATTGGTTGCTGTACAAGGATCTGCAACTGCAGCCTTAAGAATGGCCGGTTTCACAGCCATGTAGTCATCCTTGTTCACGCCTGCCTGTGAAAGCGTCCTTGGCACCTTCATCATATCAAGCATATATGAAATCTCGTCTATAAGACTCTGTACACCCATTCTTGTATTGCTGCACGGAAGTCCGATTCTTGTTGCAATCCGGGCATAACGTAGCGCTGCCTGTGAGTCCTCTCTTCCAAAATGTCCATCTACATCCGCATTAAATGCAATCACATAAGGAAGGAGCATTGCATTGGCTCTTCCGTGAGGAATATGGAACTTAGCCCCGAGCTGGTGCGCAATTCCATGATTAACCCCAAGACTTACCGCATTGAACGCCATTCCCGCCAGACATGATGCGGAATGCATCTTCTCTCTGGCTATCAGATTGCTTCCGTCCGCATATGCCTTTGGAAGGTACTCAAAGGCAAGCTCAAGAGCTTTTTCTGCCAGAGCATCCGAAGCATCAGAGGCATTAGTTGACACATAAGCCTCCAAGGCATGGGTTATAACGTCAAAGCCTGTATCTGCAGTAACAGCAGGTGGCGCCGTAACTACAAGGGACGGGTCCAATATTGCCATATCAGGAAGCAGTTCTTCGTCCACCAGAGGGTATTTAATTCCTCTCTCCTTATCGGTTATAACGGCAAATTCCGTTACCTCCGAACCGGTGCCGCTGGTGGTAGGTATGGCAATAAGTGAAATTTTCTGTTCAGGTCTGGTCTTTTTCATCATAAGAACCACACCCTTGGCTGCATCAATCGAAGAGCCGCCGCCAAGGGCAACCACCACATCCGCCTGATGCTCCGTCAGGAACTTGACCCCTGCCACCACCATCTCTATCGGCGGGTCAGGGCGTACCTGATCAAATATATCCACACTGGTACAGCCTGTCAACTTATCTGCAATCCTTTTTGCCGCGCCTGAGCTTGACATGAAGGAGTCGGTAATAATGACAGCCCTTTTATTTTTAATCTCAGAAAGTGTATCTATAGCATTATCGCTGAAACACACTTCTGTCTTAATCTTAAATCTCTTCATTTCATCCTCTTTTATACCATAGGTAATACAGCACTCACAACCTGCTTATATGCGAGGGTATACTACCTCCACTCCGGCAGCATCAAATTTTTTCATCCATTCCTCAGACGGGCGGCAGTCGGTAACAACCATGTCAACTTCCCGTATTTCCCCAACCTTGGTAAATGAAATCTTATCGAATTTGGAACTGTCAACTGCAAGTATTTTCTTTTTTCCTGCCTCAAGCAAAGCCATCTTAACCTGTGCATCACTCTCGTTGGAATCTGTCATTCCATGCTGTAAATCAATTCCTTTTACGGAAAATATAGCCATATCCACGTTGAAGGAATTAATCATTCTAATTGTCTGATAGCCCACCAAGGACAATGAACCATCCTTCATGGAACCTCCCGTTGACAATATCTTCCAACCCTTGCGGTCTGAAAGTTCCAGCATGATTTCAATGGAATTTGTGATTACCGTGAGATTCTTTCTGCTCTTTATGCTCTTTGCCACAAACAGTGCTGTAGAACTGGCGTCAAGAATAATATGGTCTCCGTCAGATATCATATCACCTAATATCTCACCTATGACCTGCTTGCCTGCCACATTAGCCTTTTTGCGGACAGTATATGGGAGATCAGTATTAAGACTCTCATTGATTACAGCACCACCGTAGGTCTTTTTGGCCAGGCCTTCTGCTTCAAGCTTTTCCAAGTCCCTGCGTATGGTCTCTTCCGTTACATTATAGAAAGCACTCAGGTCACTGACAACAACCTTTTTCTCTTCCTGCAGCTTTGCCAATATGGCATTTCGTCGTTCTATCGCCAGCATATCATACCATCCTGTTCTGTTAATTATTTATAACTGATGCCTGCGAATTGCTCCGCTGCTTTGCAGCTTTCGCATTATTATAGTATAGTATCCCAGAGTCTCTTATCCGGATTGGCGATTACGGATGACTCTAAGAACATTCCTGTCTCCGCCACGGATGCCTTTGCCTTCTCGATAGCGGCAGATACTGCTGCCACTTCTCCTGTAAGCATAAGATATGACTTGCCGCACATACCTCTTGCCAGTCGAAGTTCAATCAGATTAACCAGAGATGTCTTTGCCGCCGCATCCGCAGCCACAATAATGGACGCTGCCGAAAATGTCTCAAGAATTCCTAACGCCTTTACATCCTTAACCTCTGTCGCTCCATAAATTGCGGAGAATATAGCCTCGTCAGGGTTACCTAATACAAAGCTGTCAATAAGCTCTGCCGAAAATCTTGTCTTAGATGCATCCACCGCTGCCTTCACCGCTGATAAATCACCTGTTATGATGACAATATATTTGCCCGGACATACAACGGAGGACTCTAAGATATCAACACTGGATGTCTTAAGCATGATATCTGCTGCCTGAACGCCGGTTGAAACCGTCCTGTATTCTACCATTCCTATTGCTTTGCTCATATTACTCCTCCTAAGCCTTGATTGTAACGAACTTGTCATTGACGTCCGTTACTGTTCCGCTTATTGTTGCATGAATTTTAACGCCCAGCTTATCATCATCCGTACCACCGATTGCCTGACCTGCCACAACCTTGTCATTAACTGCGACATAAGGCTTCGCAGGAGCACCGATATGCTGTGTCAGTTGTATTTTAACTGTCTTTGCCGCAGCTTCATCATCAATAAGCGGAGCTGCAACATCATATTTTGTAAGCCCTATTCTGGCTGTCAGACGCTCCATCGGAACTCTTCTCTCATTTCTGTATGCAGCCACAGGCTTTGCCTGAACTCCCTTCGGAATTGGAACACCATTCTTGCGAAGTGCAGCCTTGTACTCGCCGATGAGCGTTCTAGGAGACAAGCCCTGTCCGCAGGAATACATTTCACAGAGGCCACAGGCGGAACAAAACATTGTATCAACCAAAGGTTTGATGTCCTGTGCGCTGCCGCTGGATACGGAACGCATAAACATGTGAGGTGTAATCGGATGGCCTAACAGATGTCTCGGACAGAGGTCCGTACACATCTGGCACTGGCAGCAGGCTGCCATAGCTCTCTTAACATTAACCTTGGTGGTCTGCGTTCTCTTAAGCACTATGTAGTGATCCTTCGGCATAACAAGAATGGCATTGGAGGTCTTGGTAATGGTATCAAAGCCATTGCAGATTCTTCCTGTCATAGGACCGCCGCTTATGTATACCGGATTATCCACAGTTACGCCGCCTGCAAGCTCAATCAGTTCATTGACTGTCATTCCCAAAGGAACCTTAAGTGTAACAGGTTTCTTAACCTCACCTGCTATTGTCACATACTTGGTCGTCACCGGTTTAGCCGATGTCATGGCGAAATAGAGATTAAGCATTGTCTCAACATTGTAAACAATGCACCCTACTTCTATAGGAATTGCTCCAGGCGGAACAACTCTTCCTGTTGTTTCATAGATTGTAATGACTTCATCTCCTGCCGGATATACCTCAGGGAGGAAGCCTATCTCAATATTGGTAAAAGAGGACAGGTTGGCCTTAACCGCATCTACCGCACCCTTATATGCAGGCTTTACAGCAATAATAACGCGCTCAGCCCCCGTTGCCTCCCTAACTGCTGTCAGGGCAGTCATTATCTCAAATGCATATTTTTCAAGTACCTGTCTGTGAAGCTTGAGTAACGGCTCACATTCGGCACAGTTGAGAATAATGGTATCAGCCTTCTCATTGAGCTTTGCATAGCTTGGAAAGCCTGCTCCGCCGGCGCCCACGATACCATTCTCCCTCATAATTCTGCCCAATTCACTTATATTCATGCTCATTGTAAACTCCTTTTAAGCCTAGAGCCCCATACCATCATCCACAATACCCACAATTGCCGCATCAATAGGTGCATCCGGCATACCGCATCCGACTCTAGCAGCACTTCCTGTTGCTACGAGTACCGTCTCACCGATACCCGCACCAACATTGTCCACGGCAACAAGGCGGCTGTTTTCTCCCTGCATCTTAGAGAGTGGCTCAATTATCATAAATTTGCTGCCTATTAAGTTATCGTTTTTTCTGGTAGATACCAGACTGCCTACGACTTTTCCGACTATCATGCTAATCCTCCGTGTCGCACTGAATAATTACTTCAATACCGGAAGAATCTTCTCAACATCGGCATGTGGTCTTGGGATTACATGCTTTGCAACTACCTCTCCAAGCTTTGCGGCTGTAGCTGCACCTGTGTCAACTGCTGCATTGACTGCGCCTACATCACCTCTTACCATAACGCTTACAAGTCCTGAACCAATCTTCTCTGTTCCAACTAATGTTACATTGGCAGCCTTTAACATTGCATCTGCTGCCTCAACTGCTGCTACAAGTCCTCTTGTTTCAATCATTCCTAATGCTTCCTGTGCCATCTTTTTATCCTCCTTGGATTAAATATAATTATTTTTGTTGTTTTGCCATTCTCGATGCGCTTAAGTTCAAGATTCTGACAACCTCATCACACGGATTGGCAATCACTGCCTTGGCAACCGGTTTTTTTATTGCCTTGGCATAAGCAGCCTCGACTGCCTCATTGCAGGCTGATACATTGCCTGTAACCACTACCGTGACTAAACGTCCTCCAAGCTTACGCTCCCATGTAACGAACTCCACATCCGCCGTCTTGCACATAATATCAAGTGCATCAATGGCAGCCGTAACGCTTGGTACTTCAATTAATCCGATTGACTTCATGGATTATGCTCCTTATTTAAGCTTTGGAAGAATCTTCTCAACATCAGCGTGAGGTCTAGGAATTACATGTGTAGCTACTACCTCACCAAGTCTTGCTGCGCTTGCCTTTCCTGCATCAACTGCTGCATTGACTGCGCCTACATCGCCTCTTACCATAACGCTTACAAGTCCTGAGCCGATTTTCTCGGTTCCTACCAATGTAACCTCTGCTGCCTTAACCATTGCATCTGCTGCCTCAACTGCTGCTACAAGTCCTCTTGTCTCAATCATTCCTAATGCTTCCTGTGCCATTTTAAAATGTCCTCCTTAATATTAAATGATTAAATAAATATTTTTTTAGTTTTTATCAAGTGCGGAGAGCTTAAGCATCTTCTCCACGTCCTCCTCTGGGGAAGGAATAATATATTCGGATGCAACTCCTGTCACACCCATAGCTGCGCGTTTGGCTGCCTCCATGGCTGCCCGAACTGCTGCTACACTGCCGCGGAACTTCACGGTAACCAAAAGTGGTACCGGCAGCTTATCCGCATTGGCAGGCTTATTCTTATCAAATGTCTCCATGGTAACGTCCGCTGCTTTGCATCCGGCATCTCCTGCCACGAATGCCGCTACCAGACCATATACCTCTAACAGTCCCACTGCCTGTGCCATAATCGTCTCCTAACAGTTCCTGTTACTATTTGTTAACAATGGCAATCTTAAGTCCTTCCATCTTAAGGTTGGTCTTAAGTGCCTCGTTGATCTGCTCTAACGGGAACTTATGTGTAATAAGCTTCTCAATCGGAAGTCCGATACCCTTGGCTCTCTTGAGGAAATCAAAGGTTGTAGCATAGTCTCTGAGAGTGTATACCCATGAGCCTACCGTTGTAATCTCCTTGGAGCATATATCAAAATGCGGATTGATTGTCGCATCACCGCCGTTGATAAAGAAGCCGAGCTCACATAAACCGCCGCCATTGCGGATAAACTTATAGATATTGCTGTGTGCAACAGGTGAACCTGTACACTGGAAAGCAAAATCAGCAAGATGTCCGTCGAAGCTTGATTCAACAGCCCCGGTCAGTGCCTCAATGCCCTTATAATCCTTAAAGTTAACCGTCTTAGATGCACCCATCAGCTTGGCGAACTCAAGTCTCTTTGCCTCTCCGTCCACTGCAACGATATTCTCAATACCCATAGTGCGCAACACGGCAATGCATATAAGACCGATTGGTCCGCAGCCCTGAACTACCACTCTTGAGTTAAACCTGAGAATGTTGGTTGTCTTTGCTCTCTCCACCGCATGTACAAGTACCGCACATGGCTCAATAAGAATTCTTGAATCCAAATCAAGGTCACTTACGTTAAATACGGTAGAACCTTCGCGGACCAGTATGTAGTCGGAGAACCATCCGTTAAGATGTACATCATCATCAGGAAGCAGGCCGTATACATCCGCACCGCCCACATTCTGCTTATTTAAGTCAAACATGGTGATATCAGGATTATCCTTGAAAATCATACATGTAACGACCTTATCTCCGACATGTAAATCCTTTCCGGCACTGTCCTTCTTAACATTCTTACCCATGGCAACGATTTCACCTGTGCCCTCATGACCCAAGGCAACAGGAATAAGTCCGAAAGGATCTCTCTTAAATTCATGCGCGTCAGTTCCGCACACACCGCAGCCCTCAACCTTGATAAGAATATCTCCGTCACCTACAGCCGGCATAGGAAATTCCTTGACATCAAAATGCTCTAAGGAAGTGAGCATTGCCACATGAGCAGTCTTAGGAATTGCGCCCTTCGCCTGTGCACTGCCTGCCGGTGCGTTGGCATCCGGGGTCTGTCCTCCGGTCATTTCCTTTAAAACCTGTTTAACAATCTGTTCAATATTAGCTGAATCCACTTTATTACCTCCGTTTCGTATTATACGGAAAGTCTTTCAAAAAGCTGCCTTCCATATGCTGCCAGCGCCGTATCCTCTTCCTCGGTTCCTCCGCTGACGCCTAACCCCCCAAGCAGACAGCCTCCCGACATAAGCGGTTCACCGCCTCCAAAAATAACGATTCTTCCGCTGTTGGTGTTCTGTATGCCGTAAAGGGAGCCTCCCGGCTGAGCCAGGCTCTTAAGTTCGATTGTCGGCATCTTAAGTGCCACAACCGTATATGCTTTGCCCATAGCCACATCATAGCTGGCGATAAAGGAATCATCCATGCAATGAACAAGCACCGGATTGGCACCGCGGTTGGTGACCGCCACAACTGCCTTGACACCCATGTCCCTGGCGCGTTCTTCAACACCCCTTGCAACTGTCATGGCAACATCAAGTGTCATATCCTGCAATCTTTGTGTCCGTTTCATCGTCTCATTCTGTTCCTGCTGTCTGATAACCTTCTTAACAATTTCCGTAATCTGTGAAGTGTCCATATATGCACCTCTTATTATGTACTGCTCTTATCTGTTAAGCTGCTCTAATACCTTGCGGGTAATCTCTGCCACAAGCTCCGGTGATGCATCTGCCACAGAGGAACATGCTCCGCCGCAGCTATGGCAGCTTGGCTTGCCTGCTTTGGCATTCGGACAAATGTTGGCAGGGTGCTTTCCCGGAAGACCGAACTGTCTTCGGATTTCGTAGAGACGCTGTACCTGCTCCTCGCTAAGCTCCTTAGGGCCGCCGAGCTGTCTTGCTTTATATAAAAGCTCTGCATAAAACTCCAAAGATTCCATCTTGTGATATGCTGCCAGAAGATCAACACTGTAGGACAATGCACCATGATTCTCCAGAAGCACTGCATCATAATATGGAAGGTACTCTTCAACCGCATCCGGTATCTCATTGGTTGAAGGCGTGCCGTATTTTGCAATAGGTACACATCCAAGAGCAATAACCGCCTCCGGCATAATAGGCGCCGTAAGAGGAATACCTGCAATGGCAAATGCCGTAGCATATGACGGATGTGCATGTACCACAGAACCCACATCCGGTCTCTTCTGGTACACTCTCATGTGCATCTTAATCTCGGATGATGGCTTAAAACCACCGTTTGCCTCGATTACATTGCCGTTTCTGTCAACCTTGCAGATGTACTCCGGTGTCATGAAGCCCTTACTTACACCTGTTGGTGTACACAAAAACTCATTGTCATTAAGCTTCACGGAAATGTTGCCGTCATTGGCAGCAACCATGCCTCTGTCGTAGATTCTTTTACCAATCTCGCAGATCTGCTTCTTAATTTCGTACTCTGATACCATTACGAAACCCTCCTTGATAAATGTATGTTGTTTTATATGTTTTTGCGTTGATTTATAATTGAATTATACCATTTTGTTAAAAAAACGTCAATGAATAATCCTTATAAAAATGTGGTTTTTGGTTGTTTTTTGTTATAATGTGATTGTTATTGCGCAAGATATTCATATATTCCGTCAATGCCTTCTCCCGTAACCGCACTGACACAAAATATTGTGTTACATCCTGCAAGGCGAAGCCACTCCTCTGCCCTGGCAGTATTGGCATCCGCTTTGTCAATCTGTGTCACAATGCCTATGACATCCCTGTTGCACATACCTGTAATGCAGGGTGGAAACAAAGAATATTCTTCCGTCGCCGACAAAAGAAGTCCCACCACATCAGCCTCATAACTGTACAGTGCAAGGGCGCGCCCCAAAAGCTTATTTTCCGCATATTCTCCGGGAGTATCAATAATGCAGTCATAATGATTTATGTACTGGGTCTTGTGATATGTTATTCTTTCTCCCCGCATCGCCTGTGTAAGCGTTGTCTTGCCGCAGCCTGTCTTTCCCATAAAAATAATTTTCTTCACTGCAAGCCTCCCTGCATCCCGTCAGGTTCTTGTTATTTCGCTGACGGAAAAATGCAGCTTATCGCGGCAGTAGTCGGTAACTGCCCTCATGGAGGCATCAACATTTGATACGGAGCCGGTGACAATCAGCGTTCCCGAAAATCTGTCCACAAATCCCAGTTCCACTCCTGAAGCCTTCGTTGCAATGTCAGCAGCGATAATTGCCGTCTCAGCAGGGCTCATGGTTATGATGCCTATTGCCGAATGTGCATAATCCACTGCCGGGTCAAGACCCAGCTTCTTATATAATATCCTGTCAGGATTGGCAATCACATGTGCCAGCGTAATCTGTTTGCCTGGAACCAGCTCCTGAATGATACGCTGTTTATTTTCATTATAATAATCCATGGTACCCCTCTTTCAAGTTTTGTTAGTCGTTTGCGAACCCCTGCTTTCCTAACCTCCAAGCTGCACATCAAGCCCATAGCCCCTGGCGGCAGCTACCAGCTCTTCTATATGTTCCCTGCTCATAGGTTCTATATGAGCCATTGTGTACTCTCTGCCAAGCCCCGCATACTTGTCCTGACCCAGGCGGTGATACGGAAGCAGGTGTATACGTTCCACCCCCGGCAGTGATGCAGCAAACCTTGCAATGTCCGCAATCTCCTGCGGTGTATCATTAAAAGTCGGAATAACCGGCACACGGATGACCAGTCTTGTCTTTCCCGATGCGGCAATCCTTTTTGCATTCTCAAGCATAAGGTCATTGGAACGTCCGGTAAATTCCTTATGTTTCATTGGATTGGTGTGCTTGATATCCATAAGGTAGGTATCAAGATACGGAAGGATTGTTTCTATGACGCTGTAATCCGCACATCCCATGGATTCCATGGCTGTATCCAGACCACATTCCTTGGTTGCTGCAAGAAGCGCCCTTGCAAATTCCGGCTGGCATAAGCTCTCGCCTCCCGACAGGGTAATTCCACCCCCGGAGCGTCTGTAATAGGCCCTGTCCTTGAGCACCTCTGCAAGTACCTCTTCAACCGTCACATCATATCCGATGGTTTTCGGTTTTCCATCCACCACCATTGTCTCAATATCGTATCTCTGGGATTCCGGATTACAGCACCAGCGGCACCGAAGCACGCACCCCTTTAAAAACACTATGGTTCTTATTCCGGTTCCGTCATGGACAGAAAATTTCTGAATGTCAAATATTCTGCCCTTCTGCTTGTATATATCTTCCACTTCAAACCTCCATACTGTCAGGCTTATTTATCCATCGAAAAGCCCTGCTCGGTACGATTAATGATATCATCCTGCAACGACCTTGAAAGTGTGGTAAACAAAGCACTGTAACCTGCCACACGCACCACCAGGGTCTTATATTTCTCAGGATGCTTCTGGGCATCTATAAGTGTCTCGCGGCTCACTACATTGAACTGCACATGCATGCCCTTCTGGTCAAAATATCCTCGTATAAGTGCAATAAAGTTCTCAAGACCTTGTCTGCCCGCAAGCGCACTTGGATGAAATTTCTGATTGAACAGTGTGCCGTTGGAACATATGCCATGGTCAAGCCTTGCCACAGAATTAGCCGTTGCGGTAGGCCCCTTCACATCCCTGCCGGACATCGGTCCCACACCATCCGCCACAGGTGTATTGGCCAGTCTGCCATCAGGTGTTGCTCCTGTCTGTTGTCCAAGCGGCACATTCGCCGATACAGGATACAGACCTGCCTGATAACTGCCTCCCCTCGGATTCTTATATTTTTCAAGAGGCTTTGAATATGTATAGGCAACATCCCTAGCAAATAAATCCACTTCTTCTATATCATTTCCGTATTTAGGAACCTGTTCAATCAGCTCAAGAAGCCTATCATACTTATGATTTTCCTCTGACTGCGCCGACTTAACACATTCGGAGACAACGCTTGCAACCAGTTCCTTGGTAATGGCCTGTCCTGCAGCACTGCAGGATGCAAGTACTGCCTTAACCATACTCTCTAACTTCTCTTCACTGATGCCACGTCCGAAATTATTCTCCAATGCTTCCTTATACTCGGCCATTGTAACCTTTTTCTCGTCAAATACCAGTGTCTTGATGGCATAGAGAGAATCTGCCACATTGGCAATTCCGAAGCCCTGCGGCCCTGTGAAATTGTATACTGCTCCGCCCTCCTGAAGAGCCATGCCCCTACCGATGCAATCCTCAACCATTGAGGACTCATAAGGTAACGGACATCTCTCGCGATGTGCATAGTCAATGGAGTTGTCAGCATCCACAAGGAGACCTATGCAGTAATTCATCTGCTTTTTGTATGCATCATAAAATTCTTCAAAGTTTGTCATGCGGGTTACATCCCCGGTCTCACAACCTACCCTGACACCTTTGTCATAACCGTTTGAAAATACCAGCTCCAGCACACGGCACATATTAAAGAATGCCGCATCATGCCAGCCTTCCGTCTTACCCGCCTTCTGAGGCTCTACGCAGCCGATGATATTGTACTGTCTGGCATCCGCCAGAGTAAGTCCCCTGTTCATAAGCGCCGGGATAATTACCTCATCATTATAATAAGCCGGAAGACCTATTCCCGTCCTCGTAAGCTCTGCTGCCTTAATCAGGAATTCGTGCGGTGTACCGTTCCATACCCTCACTGACAACGATGGCTGTGGCAGTGCCACATGCATTGATGCCTCGATGCACATAAATGATAAATCATTGGTTACATCATTACCTTCTGCATCCTGACCGCCTGCAATAAGGTTCTGAAAAAGGCCGTAGCCCGCAAAGCCCTCTGCACTGGCTGCATCTCTCGCCTTATTCAAATCATTTAACTTAATCCAGATATTGTCCATGAGTTCCTGGGCAAACTCTCTGGTAATTCTTCCACTCTCGATATCCGCCTTATAATACGGATACATATACTGGTCAAATCGTCCCGGTGAAATGGAATGTCCGCTTGATTCAACCTGCAGAAGCATCTGTACAAACCAGAATGACTGGCAGGCTTCATAGAAATCCCTTGCTCCGTACTCCGGTACATGTTCACAGTTATCTGCCATTCTGTTAAGCTCCGCACGCCTCACACTGTCATTGCAGGAAGCAGCCTCACTGCGGCACAGCACAGCATAGCGGTGTGCATAGCCTATAACCGCTTCACAACTAAGAATAACCGCATCAAGAAAATGTGTCCTCTTTGCATAGTCGGCATCCCCGAAGCGAAGCTTCTCCCTCGCCGCCTTAGCCTCGTCAATAATACCTCTGTAGCCTATGGCGAGCACCTTCTCATACTGCACTGTCACATGACCCACACCATTGTAGAAATAATTGCCCGGTGTGAATATATTGTGCTCTATGGCAGTCTTCGTCTCCGGTGCCATATAGGAAGCTGCAAGCTCGCTGGTGGTCTTTCCCTTCCAGTATGTGTAAGCCTCATGGAGTGCTTTCTTCGTCTCCTCTGATATGTAGAACGGGTCCGCCGTCCTGTCCGCTATGGTGTCAAATTCCGCCTCCAGCCACTCATAGGAAAACTCAGGAAACACCTGACAGCTTCTAAGCTTCTTTGTCGAGCTTCCTGCAATGAGTTCCTTGTCCCGCAGTACAATTGGAATGTTCTCAAGTATATGCGCAAATGCCTTCGCACGCCTTGTAATAACAGGTTCACCTTCTGTCTGCCTGTAGCTCTCGGTAATAAGCACCGCCCTGTCTGCCTCAATCTCAGGTACTGCCCCCAGCAAATCGTCAACCATGGATGCGATTCGGGCTGTCCTTTGAATCGGCTCCGTATTGAATTCACTCTTAAGCATATCGTCTTCTCCCATAAAAAATTATATGTTA
>CAMAKT010000061.1 GCA_945836135.1 uncultured Clostridia bacterium
CATAAGAAACTTGCCAGCAAAATGGCGTCCGGGTAGTCACATAAACGATAATTTACACCTCGAAAGGAGTCCCCTATGAAAGAGAAGATATATACCATCCCCGTCAATGACGCATTTTCATCCGAATGCGAATGCCCTATATGTACAATGTACAAGACCTTAGAGGATAACAGCGTCGAATACACGATGGGACCAAGCTATATGGAAGATGATGTGAGAGCGCAGACTGACAAACTGGGATTTTGTGAAAAGCACATTAAGCAGGTATACCATATGGACAACCGTCTTGGAATGGCGTGGGTCATGAAGACACATTTTGATAAGACAATAGAAGATGTCCGTAAGCTTCAAGGCAAGTCATCGCATTCAGGTTCATTTTTTAAGAAATCATCCGACGGCAGTCCTCTTATTGACTATCTGCATAAGCTCAATAATTCCTGCTTTATCTGCGACAGAATCGAGAATGTATTTGCACGTTATATTGACACTATTTTCATGTTATGGGAGGAAGGCGGTGAATTCCGCGAAAAATATAAAAGGTGTCAGGGCTTTTGCAACGCACATTACGAGGTTCTTATGCGCGAAGCCCCTAAAAAGCTCAGAAACAGGGAGCTTGAAGAATTTACTGCCGTCACAGACAAGCTCTATCTTGAGAATATGGAGCGTGTCCGTGACGACATAGCATGGTTTATTAATAAATTTGATTACAAATATAAGGATGAGCCTTGGAAAAATGCCAAGGATTCCGTTATCCGCTCAGTTACCAAGACTAACAGCATCTTAGATGTCAGCGAAAAATAAACAGACTAGTGCTTGACAGCTTGACGCCATCCTTGCCCTTCTGCACAACCGCGACGGAGTCACCGCTTTGCAGGCTGATTCCGTCCACCAGAAGCAACGTGCTGTTTGAGAAAATCGAGTCCACATATTCACCATTTATCATGACACAACTGTACTCAGTAAAGTTCTCACCTGTAATGACCACATGATCATCCGCATTGCTCACACTGTTAATCGAAATGCTCTTGTGCCCCATCTGAAGGTTTGTCTGGGAATAAGGCAGCTTACCTCCGTATACTTCCCTGTCACCATAAAGTATATCATACTCCAGAACACGAAGTCCCTCCAGATATTCCTCATGGTCTTCGATATTACGCAGATTGCTGTGATACTTGGATATTGCACCACCCTCTATTCCCAGCATATCTAACACATGGCTGGTAAGCTGGTAAGCTTCTATATTCTCATCCACCTTCTCAAGACCTATGTTATTCCATATTGCATACTGTGTGGTATATGTGTTGCCCTCCTCAAGGTCCTCATCCGCAATATCGAATGCCGGAAGATGGTCGCCGTACAATACCAATACGACAGGCTCCTTGTTGTTCCTTAATGCACGTATCAGTTCACCCACGAACCGATCCATCTCATATGCCTGATTTACATAATAGGTAAATGGCTGAACATAACTCTCTATAATATCTCCGGAAGCTTTTATATCGTTCTTTTTAATCTCATAATCCGAAGGATAATCACCATGCCCTTGGACAGAAATGGTATAGATAAAATCCCGTCCTTCAGATGAATTAAGTACCTCCAGAATTTCATTTGTAAGCACACTGTCATCAGCCCAGCCTATCTCATTATACTCCACATCATTCATATATTCTATTGATGTAAACGTATCAAAGCCGAGCTGTGAAAACACAACATTTCTGTCATAAAAGGTTCCATCATTGTCATGTATGGCATTGGTAGTATATCCATACTTCTTAAGATCATAACAAATTGATTCACATGCGCTGTGCATAAGCACAGTCTTATACGGATACTCACCCGGACCAAAATCATTCAGGTTCATTCCTGATATAATCTCAAATTCCGTGTTGGCTGTCCCCGCACCAACCGAAGGCACGGACAGAAAGCCCGAAGGAAATTTGCTGTAAAGCCATCCGAGTGTAGGAAGCACCGTACTTGTATATTGTACATCTTTCAAGAGTGCAGGATTGAATAATGACTCAAGCTGTACGAAAATAATATTCGGGTATTCCTCGGATGCTGCTGTATCCTCCACATTTTGTTCTGTCTCCTCCTGCCCGTTTGAAGCAGCAACACTTTCCTGCGTCTCACCCTGCTGTGAGTTTTCTTGTGTGGAACCCTCCTCATTATCCGGTGTTTTCTCATTAACGTCATTCTCTGTCTCGGCTTCTGCACGCTCACTCTCATACTGTTCAATCTTGCTTAATATCTCATTGATTGTGTCCTGATTGTAATCCTTTGGCTTATCAATTCCGCTGTTCAAAAGACTGTTCGAAAAGCAATATGCAAAACCATACTCGTCATATGCATCACCAATGTTTCCGAAGTTAAGCGCAAGCAGTCCGAAAGTCTGTCCCAGTCTTGTGGCGCCCCATACCACAAACCAGAACGAAAGAATAACTACCAGACTCTTAAAATAATTAATCTTTCCCTGGTACTTAGGTGCTTTAAACCACCACACCACCATAAGGGCAATAAAGATTACAGCCAACACAATAATTAATATTATCTGAAAGGCGGAAAGATATATGGGTGCAACTGTATATGCATACTTGATTAGCCTGAAATCCTGTGCCGTAAAAGGCGTATGGCGGAATTCCGTAACGATGAAATTAACAATACCGCCTATAATCCACAATCCGCAGATTAAGGTCTTGGTAAACTTTTTTCTCTTTACAAGTGTTGTAAATGAAAAAGTAAATAGCACAATGAGTACTCCGTACAGAAACTGCAGAGGATGTGTACCCATAAAAATAAGTCCTGCTAAGACAGAACGTCTGCTAAACGCTTCTACTATAAAATTAACAAGAATTGCCAGTAAGCTATTCCTTACCGGCAAATAGAATCTTGAATTATGAAGTTGCTCTTTAATTAATCTGAATTTCTCTTTCATATCTCTCACAACTTTATATTACTTTTTCATAGAGTCCTTTAAATCTCTTGCTCTATCCTTAATCTTAGCATTGGCAGTAGGTGCTGTTAGAATCTTGGATACAAGGCGAAGTGCCTCATCATTCCTTCCAATCTGCTTAGCAAGATTAGCCATCAGATAGTCAAGGGTTGTCTCGTCCATTCCGCAGATAGGGAAAAGTTCCTTAGATACGCACATAACAAAACCTTCATATGCATTTGTAAGCATCTCCTGTTCTGCCTTTACACACATTTCCTTCTGTTGCTTATAGTCCGGCTCACTACCTGTGAGCTGTTCACCCTTGCCGCGGTACAGCCATGCAATCTTAAGGCAGGTATACGCTCTCTCGCTTATCTTGGCTTTCTTGACAATGGTATTAAGAAGCGCCAGCTTATAACGGGCTATAGCTTCGTCGTAGGTGTATGTGTCACCTGTTTCTGTAAGCCCCTTGAAGTTGGCAGTTACATTCTCATGAATCAGCTTTGCCTGATGTGTTGTCATATAGCTGAAGAATCTGCTAAGCGCACCATATCCGCAATGAGGGCACACTATAACATCATACTTGACCGAATCAATCCCCTGATACTTAGGTCTTAAATCCGGGTCTGAACCAATCAGTCTTGGCTTGCCGGTCTTAACGGTCTTGGTCTTGAATTCTTTGTCACACACCGGGCACTGAACTTTCTTATCAAAAAGGAAATCCGCCTCATTAAGCTGTACTACAACGGCTTCATTCTCCTTCTTCGCGCTTTTCTTTTTTTCATCCTCATCTTCAAAAATCTTCACACCTGATAGTCCCGTTAAGCCCATCGAAGAAAGATCAGAAAAAATATCAGACATTAATCATCCTCCCTTTCAATACATTATATATACTTTTTCCCGTCAAATGTAACCGATTAATTAAGCTTAAATGAACTCTTAAGTGATACAATACGGTTAAATACAGGATGCTCGTCATCCGAAACAGGAGCTCCGTCCTTGCTGTCAACACAGAAGAAACCATTGCGTACAAACTGAAAGCTGTCAAGCGGCTTAGCCCCCTTGACACTCTCCTCTATATAGCAATTGTCTATTACCATAAGTGAGTTAGGGTTGATGTTCATTGTTCCATCCTCATTATATACCCCCTTCTCCTCATCCACAAGGTTCTCATAAAGCTTAACAGTTGCTTTGACGCAATGATGAACCGGTACCCAGTGGATGGTTCCCTTTACCTTGCGTCCTTCAAAGCCGGAACCGCTCTTAGTCTCAGGGTCATAAGTACAATGAACCTCCACGACATTGCCATTCTCATCCTTGATGCAGCCTGTACACTTAACGAAATATGCATTCATCAGGCGCACCTCATTGCCCGGGAACAGACGATAATACTTCTTAGGAGGCTCCTCCATAAAATCCTCACGTTCAATATAGAGTTCACGCTCAAATGCAACCTGTCTGCTTCCAAGCTCAGGATTCTCCATATTGTTTGGTGCCTCAAGATATTCCACCTGACCCTCAGGGTAGTTGTCAATCACAAGCTTAATCGGGTCAAGCACCGCCATGATTCTACTCTTTTTAAGTCTCAAATCATCACGGATGCAGTATTCAAGCATAGCATAATCAACAGAGCTGTTTGCCTTGGCAACGCCTACTAAATCAACAAATTTCTTAATCGACTCCGGCGTGTAACCTCTTCTTCTTAATGCACTTAAAGAGACAAGTCTAGGGTCATCCCATCCGTCCACAATTCCCTCTTCAACCAGCTTCTTGATATATCGCTTACCGGTGATCACATTGGTAAGATACAGCTTGGCAAACTCAATCTGCTTAGGTGATTCCTCCGGTGTATTCTTATAGCCGCATTCAATTACAACCCAGTCATACAAAGGTCTGTGGTCTTCAAATTCCAGGGTACATATAGAATGCGTAATTCCCTCTATGGCGTCCTCAATAGGATGGGCAAAATCGTACATCGGATAAATGCACCATTCATCCCCTGTTCTGTGATGTGTCATATGTGCCACACGATAGATTACGGGGTCTCTCATATTGATGTTAGGTGATGCCATATCAATCTTGGCACGAAGAACCTTCTCGCCATCGGCATACTTGCCTGCTTTCATCTCTTCAAACAGGCGAAGATTCTCCTCTACCGAACGCTCTCTGTATGGACTGTTCTTGCCCGGTTCGGTCAGCGTCCCTCTGTATTCTCTGATCTCATCAGCAGACAAATCGCATACATACGCCTTGCCCTTCTTAATAAGTCTTACAGCCGCCTCGTACATCTGAGGAAAATAGTCGGATGCGAAGAACAGTCTGTCCTCCCAGTCTGCTCCTAACCATGCAATATCCTTCTTGATTGACTCCACGAACTCCTCTTTCTCCTTTGTCGGGTTAGTATCGTCAAATCTCATGTTAAACTTACCGCCATATTTAACGGCAAGACCATAATTCAATAATATAGACTTGGCATGTCCGATGTGAAGATACCCGTTAGGCTCCGGCGGAAAACGCGTCTTCACTACCTTACAATGCCCCTCCGCTAAATCCTTCTCAATAATCTGTTCAATAAAATTCTTGGATACTACTTCTTCGTTGTCCATACTTATGCCTCGCTTCTGCGCAAAACCGCAATCTTATATATTTTGTCTATTATGTCATTGTAACACAATCACATCATTGAAGTAAATACTTTTTTTCCCTGTTCCGGAGGTCTTAGCCGTTACATAGTGCACCATATACAACATTGAGGAGTTTCCTGATAAGCTTATCATCCGTTCCGTTGCACCTTTGTATCACATACATAACAACCATATTCTCCACAGGATCAACAATAAAATAATTGCCGGTCCAGCCATCCCAGCCGAAAGCACCTAACTGCACGCTGCAGCCCGTTCTGTGGGTGGTATCCACCACGCGGCAGAGATTGCCGTAGCCGTAACCACGCAGTGTCTCCCATGTGAGGTCCTTCCTCTGATTCTCCTCAAGCTGATTGCTTCCCATAAACTCTACGGTATATGGGGACAGAATCCTCACTCCGTCAAGAGAACCACCGTTTGCAAGCATCATTGCAAATCTGCCGTAATCACTTACAGTTGAAACCAGACCTGCTCCGCCCGACTCGAACATAGGCGCTCTGTCATAGCCCTCCATACCAAGATGCTTTTCGGTATCAATAACAAAAGTACCATCCTTGATGTCATATATCTGTGCAAAGCGCTCCTTTTTCTCCTCCGGAACATAGAATCCGGTGTCCTTCATTCCAAGAGGCTCAAATATTTCCTTTTGTAGAAATTCACCAAAACGCATTCCCGACACAGCCTCCACAAGTGCTCCGAGCACATCCGCCTCAGTACCGTACATCCAGTGCTCTCCAGGCTCAAAGGCAAGGGGCATTGCAGCCAGTCTTCTTATAAAATCCCTGGTGGCTGTTCTTTTTCCCTCATCCTGCTCTCTGCTTATGGTGTCAAACAGTTCGGCCATCTGCTTTCCCGCCTCATTGCCGAGGTCAGGATACACTGTTCCGGCAGTCATGTCCATAAGATCACGAACCAGAACTTCCTTGGTCGCAGGAACCTCGCCCTGTTCTGTCATGACTTTCATATTCTCAAGTGCAAATTCCGGCAGGTATCGTGATACCGGCTCGTACAAATCAACCATTCCGCGCTCCATAAGTATAAGCACGGCAACGGATGTAACCGGCTTCGACATCGAAAAGCACCTGAAAATCGTATCATGGGACATCTTTCGTCCCCGTTCAATATCCGCATAACCTGCATCATAATAAAATCTTTCCTTACAATCCTTAAATACCGCCACGCTCGCCCCGGCAGCATGTCCCTCTGCCACATAATCATCAAAGAGCTTCTTAATGTAATTAAGCCTTATGTTATTCATATTGCCTCCTAATAAATCCTAATATAAGTTCACTCTCCTGTATATTCTAACTCTGTTATCATTATAGCTTACCATAAATAATTTGTGAAGAACCATTTTATATGGTATAATACACACAAGCAATTCACACACTTAATTCAAATAAAAGGAATGATTAATATGGCTACACCACTACGCATTATTATAATTATCATGCTGATTTTAATATTCTTATTTATTGTTGCCGTCTTTGTTGTTGGACAATTGTTAGTGTCCTTTTCACTCAAGAGGCACGGCTATCTGGCAGACCGTTTCTGGCAATTTGAAAGTGACGATATCAATACCCTGGAAAAAGGAAGTCCAAGGTACATTATTGAGACAAACTACCAGGAAGCTATGGAGCAACGTAATGAATGGCTTGAAACTGCGCCAAGCGAGGCTCTTTACATGACCTCCCGTGACGGTCTTAAGCTTGTAGGACATATTTTCCCCGCAAAGGAGCCGACACACAATTGGCTTGTCCTTGTCCACGGCTTCCGTGATATTCCTGTGAATATTCTTAACTATGCCACGGAATATGTTAAACGAGGTTATAACATATTCTATATGGAACACAGGGCACACGGAGACAGCGAAGGAAGATATATCGGAATGGCATATCCCGAGCACTACGATTTGCTGGACTGGCTTGATATAATATGCAAGCGGGACCCAGAAGCTTCCATTGTACTTCACGGACATTCCATGGGAGCTTCCACAATTATGATGGCCTGCGGCGAAACAGGCTTTCCTTCCAATGTTGTATGCGCCATTGCCGACTGCGGCTTTTCCTCCGTAAAAGACGAATTTAAATTTAATCTAAAGAGAATGTTCCACCTTCCTGCCTTTCCTTTTCTCTATGCAGCAAATCTTGTTTCCATAATTGAAACAGGACTTAATTTTAATGACGGCGACGTAATCCCATATATCAAGAAAAGTCATACTCCTACACTTTTCATTCACGGTGACAGCGATGTCTTTGTTCCAACCGATATGGTCTACAAGCTGTATGATGCCGCATCATGTGAAAAGCAGCTCTATGTTTCCATAGGAGCTGCTCATGTGGATTCACGCTATATTGACCCTGAACTGTATTACAGCAAGGTATTTGATTTTATTGATAAATATCGTATTCCTTCCCATCTCTCACAAATACAGGAATAATATCAAGCGGTGCCGGTACCGTCACTCTCTGTCCACCCTCATAGGTAACTTTGGTATTGGCATCCGTCCACGCCGCACCAGCAGGAAGATATACACTTCTCTCCGTAACCTTCTCCTCCATAACCGGGGCAATCAACAGGTCCGGTCCGAACATGTACTCATCCTCGGTCTCCCAGGCCACCTTATCCTCATTAAAATCAAAAAACAGAGGGCGCATTACCGGTGCTCCGGTAAGGCTCGCCTGCTTCATGCACTCACGGATATACGGTCTTAATCTTTCTCTGATGAACAGATACTTCTTAAGAATCTCGAAATTTTCCTCTCCGAAGCTCCATACCTCATTATCCTGACCGGATGTGAGCTGGCGCACATTGTTAATGAATTCCTGCTCCCTCTCATACCACGGAGAACGTTCACCATGCATACGGAATACAGGGCAGAAGCATCCCCATGCAAACCAGCGCACAAGAAGTTCCTTAAAATATGGGTCTTGTATATTTCCGCCTACAAAACCTCCTATATCCGATGTCCACCAAGGAATTCCGGCAACACACATATTAAGTCCTGCCTGAAGCTGTTCCCTCATGGCGCGGAAAGATGAATGAATGTCTCCCGACCATGTAAGTACACCATACTTCTGGCTTCCAGCCCATGCGCAGCGCACAAGGCTCATAATGTCCTTTTCTCCCTCTGCCTTAAGTCCTTCATAAAAGCCCTTGGCATATCCTACAGGATATGTATTGGTGCACTGCAATGCCGGTCCCGCATAGTAACGGTAGTTGTCAAAATCATAAGGACCGTACTCAGGCTCCGCTTCATCCAGCCAGAAACAACGGATACCTTTTTTATAATAATTTTCCCTGCACTTCTCCCACACATACTTCTGTGCTCCGGGATGTGTAGCATCATAGAATACCGTATTTCCCATCCATGTCATATGATACGCCATGCCGCGGTCAGGAGTGACGAGATAGCCCTTGTCGCTCATCTCAGCAAAGTTCTCGCTGCGCTCATCAACAGTCGGCCATACGGACACAACCGTCTCAATGCCCATATCCCGCAGTTCTTTTACCATTCCCTCAGGGTCAGGCCAGTCCCTAGGCTCGAATTTGAACTCTCCCTGCATTGTCCAATGGAAGAAATCCACCACAATGGCGTCCATAGGCAGTCCTCTTCTCTTATGTTCCCGCGCTACAGCCAGAATCTCCTCCTGATTGCGGTAGCGCAGCTTACACTGCCAATATCCCATACCATACTCCGGCATCATAGGTGTTCTTCCTGTTGCAGCCGAATATTGTTCCTCTATCTCAAATGGTGTATCACCTGCTGTAATAAAATAATCGAGCTTCTTGGTGCTCTTTGCATACCACTCGGTCTTGTTGGTACCGAATGAAGCTGTACCTATTGCCGGATTATTCCAAAAGAAACCATATCCTCTGCTTGACACCATAAAAGGCACACTTGCCTGACTGTTACGATGAGCAAGTTCAAGAATTGCTCCCTTTTTGTCGAGATGCTTTTCCTGATACT
This sequence comes from uncultured Clostridia bacterium, assembly GCA_945836135.1. GTDB lineage: Bacteria > Bacillota > Clostridia > Lachnospirales > Lachnospiraceae > CAG-882. The sequence continues at coordinate 9,542 of CAMAKT010000061.1, forward strand.
GACCCATTCCGAAAATCTTCTCATCATCGAATGCTTCAAAACGTGCCGTAAGCTCATAGTCTGTAGAGCCCTGAATCGGCTTGAGTTCTCTTGCATCCACACGCAGCGGAACACAATACCTGTTAATACGGTTGCGATTGCGCCAATACTCCTGTGTCAGCAATTCGCCTTTCTGATTGTAATAGCCTATCCAACCCTCCGGTGAAATCTCTGCCGTAATCTTGCCATTTGTCATGCGGTATATCTTCCCGGTCTGGTGATACTTCTTATACTCCTCCCCTTTGTACCAAGGGTCTGTTGTATCAATCTCCTCGCATGTGATTTCAGGTGTACACTGCTCCACCTCTTCACACAGAGCCCAGTCATTTCCATCCATGACCGCTTCTCCCGTCATACGCACTCTGAATGAATTTCTGCCCCATGGTTCAATCCACAGAGTATACTTTCCGTCACCGATTACAAGCCTGTTATTCTCCTGCCATACTCTCATATTCCCGCTCTAAACCTCCTCACATGGTTTTCCATACAGCACGCCTCTTGAGCCTGTTGCAATGAAAAATCTTCCGAATACATTTTTATCACCGTCAATACTGTTGATATCTCCAAACATCTGCCTGTCCGTATTGATTCTCTCGTAAGTCTCACATTCGTCAAAGCTGCGGTAAAAGCCATACTGATTGTCAATAACTCCGCACAGATATATCGCCATATTCCCGTAATAATAGCTCATATCCTTTTTCCCGATACCTAAGCCAACGCGAAATACACTGTCACCCTCCTTGGACAATCTGATAACATTAAGTGAATCCCGTTCTAGATCATAAGTAAGCTTCCATATACCTTCTTTACCTGCCGCAATGTATAGTATTCCCTGAGCTCCTGCCACTGCGCGAATCTCAGTTCTGTTGGCAGTGTCAATTTTGCCGAAATCCACCTGTGGAAGAGCTGTTTCCTTCTGATAAAAATTCTTTCCGCAATCGGTACTTACATAGAACTGACCTTTTTCTCCGAAGCCATAGAAAACAGCACTATTGACGCGGTCCGAAAAAGCCTTGAATTTGCCCTGCGTCAGTTCATTACCTGCAAGATCGTATATTCCGACCCTGCCGTAGGTCTTTCCTGCATCCTGACTGCTTACCACAAGTCCTGCCGGCAAATCAATACAGTCCGCTATTGACCATACAATATTCTCCGTATCAGGCGACATGGCAACCCACCCCGCATTAACATTCGGATGTTCAATCTCATGAAGCTTTGCATCAATATCAGCACTCAGTCCAAAAGGCATGGGCAGTCTGTCATAGGTATTGTACTCGTCCCTTGTACATACAAGTCCGCCCTTGGTTTTCCCCTTCCAGTTGCCCCTCGCGGTAATAACCGCCACCTCCGGATGTATATCCGAAATATCGGCATTGATACAGGTTATATAGCGATTTCCCTCCCTGTCATCAACCGAATTGCGGCATGGTGTGTCCAAATCACAAAACGCAAATGCTCCAAGGTCGCCCACAATGTCAAGGAGCTTAACTTTTCCCGAAAGCGGCGCATATACATTCAGATGAACTGTCTCCTCAATTCCAGCACATTTGTCATGATATGCAGGAGTGTCCGTCATAAACGCTTCACTTCCTAACACTCCCGTTCCCGAATTAAACCATATCTCATTTCCGTTGAAAGGATTAATTTTCACATCACTCATCCAATGAAGTATCGACACTCCGCCGTTATATTCCGGTCTCATATATGAGGTGTCAAACCTTATCCCGCCCTTGTCAAGTCCGGAAAGACTAATCTGCCAGCTATCCCCATAATCCCTTGATATGTACACGCACTCCACGCCCTTTAGCTCACGGCAAAGCGTAGTACAGGCAAGCATACCCGGCTCAGTCCGACACGAACATATACCTCCAAATCCGTAATCGACATAGTCCGGTGCCTTTTTATCGTCATCGCCCGGAGTAATATCGTCATAACCTGCAATTCTTCCGTTTTCAAAATAATATCTTAAAACCCTTCCGCCAATCACATCACCGGTATCACAGCTATAGCCAAGGTCAACAATATAGTTGAAACGTCCGGTGCTGTTCATGGTGACATAAAGATACTTTCCGTCATAATCATATCTTGATGCCACAAGACCATTCATCAGACATCCTTCTATATCGCATTTCTCCGGCTGCATCAGCTTCTCAAAGCTTGCTCCTGCATCATAGGACACATACAGGCTGTGACCACGATGCTTGTCATCCTTCTTTGTCGTAAGTCCGGCTGTTCCCACAACCAGCATCCTACTGTCCGGAGATACCCACACAAATGTTATATAATCTTCTTCAAGCGCAAGACGTTTCCAATTTCTGCCACGATCACAGCTCTTTAGCAATCCTCCCGTCTGACTGGCAAAATACAGGACATTTTCATCATTATCATCAACTACCAGGCGCATACCCACGCCACGCCCGCTTAAGTTTCCGTGAATCATGGTTGGTATACTCTCATAGTGAAAGCTCTCACCATAGTCGTCCGATATGCAAAGCTTCCCCGATGGTTCTCCGTTAATTCCACAGGCTATATAAAGGCGCTCCGGATTATTGTTGTCTAAAGCTATCGCAATAGGAAATACCTCAGCCATGTCCATCATGGTCACGTGGTCTGCAAGGCTCTTCCAACGTTTCTTCTCATAAACATAGCGATACACGCCGCCTATATCTGTTCTGGCATAGAGGATACCCGGCTGCTTTTGGTGAAAAGCAAATCCTGTGACATATCCTCCTCCCGGAATAGGTGCATTTGAATATTGATACGGTACATTTGCAGTAATGCTGCCTGAAAGTCTGCTCATTGCAACCCTCCTGAATGTTTTTACTCATTTCCGCATCTATTTTCGCACCAATCCAAATTCATTAATACCCTATTTTTTATACTTCTTTACCGTTGCTTTATGACCTGAAGCTTAAGTGTGCTGCCCGAAAATGTAGCGGTTATAACCACACCGTCATTGGTAAAATAGCTTACCTGTCCGTCAGGCAACGAACCCGTAAACATAAAACCGCTGCTCTGAAGCAATTCTGAATAATTCTCATACACTTCCTCTGTAATATCCGAAAAGCTCATTATTCCGCCCCCCTCAACAGCCTCATACCCTGTAAAGGAGCCCTCCGTAAAATACGGAAGCTGTGAAAATACCAGCTCCTTATTATCAAAGTAGCCGTATCTTGAATCTGTTGTCTCAGAAGGCTTTGTCGGCTCTTCCTTCTCCTCATCGGCAAGTGTAAGTATATCCCAATAACTCTCTCCCGCCTCAATAAGGAAAGTGCCATCCTTATATATTAAAGTAACCCGCATTTTGCCATCGGTCTTCTCAAGATACGCCCTTGTTCCATCCTGACTGTTAAGCGTATATTTACCTGCATTAAGCACACTTTGAAGATACGCTGTGTAGTCGCTCTCCTTAGTCCCGCTAAAACGCATTCCTTCTACATATTCATAATCAAAATATTCCTCAAACTTTCCTCCTTCAAATGCAGGAAGTGTATTAAATACGCTCTTCTTATCACTAAAATATGCTGCTGCCCCCTCCGGCTTAGTCTCCTCGGTTGTAGTCTCCACCGGCTTCTTTGTTGTAGTCTCCTGGGTTGCCTTTTCCGTGGTCTCCTCCGTGGTACTCTGTGACTCAGTCTGTGTTTCCGTCTGAACAGGACGTGAAGTGTCCTGTGTGAAATCGAAGGTACGGTCAATCTCCTTCGGATCTTCTTTCTTGCGGCACGCAGACATTGCTGCCGTAGCCCATATAACTGCTGACAATATAATTGCAAATCTTCCTATTCTTTTTCTCATATTCTTCCTCTCCTCTACAATAAATTA
>CAMAKT010000062.1 GCA_945836135.1 uncultured Clostridia bacterium
TTAATAAAATATATATTATGATATCTTGTATAGTGCAAAGGACGTGAAGATTATGTCAGATTTGACGAATACACAATTTTTTAAGGTGGCAGACGAACAGCACATGGAAGTCTCCGATATTCTTAATACAGTGTGCAAGGCGCTGACGGAGAAGGGTTATAATCCGATTAATCAGATTGTAGGCTATATTATGTCGGGTGACCCTACATACATAACCAGCCATAATAATGCGAGAAGCCTTATTATGAAGGTGGAGCGTGATGAGCTCGTGGAAGAGCTGCTTAAGAATTATATTTCAGTTAAGGGTTTGTAGGCATGAGAATATTAGGATTGGATTACGGAACTAAGACAGTGGGTGTTGCCATAAGCGACCCGCTTGGTCTTACTGCCCAGGGGATGGAGATTATACGCAGGGAGGAAGAGAATAAGCTGCGTCGTACATTGGCACGGATTGAGGCTATTATTGAGGAGTACGGTGTCACGGATATTGTTCTCGGACTGCCGAAGAACATGAATAATACACAGGGCGTTCGTGTAGAAAGTACAATGGAATTTAAGGAGAAGCTGGAACGCAGAACAGGACTTCCGGTAATCATGTGGGATGAGAGACTGACTACTGTTGCGGCGGACCGTACCATGATGGAAGCGGGAATACGCAGGGAGAACAGGAAGGAATATGTCGACAAGATTGCGGCTGCCTTTATTTTGCAGGGATATCTTGACAGTCTTGCATTTAAGAAAGAACAGGAACAGGAGAGTTAGAAAAGTGGCAGATACAGAAAAGTTGGTTTTTCAGACAGACGATGGTAAGGAAGTGGAGTTCGAGGTAATCGAGTCCACAAGAGTTAACGGAGCAGATTATTTACTGGTTACAACAGATGACACATCTGTGTATGATAGTGAGAATGACGATGATGACAGCGAGGCAGTATTTATCCTTAAGGATACATCTGCACCGGAGTCTGATGAGGCATTGTATGAATTCGTTGAGGATGAAGCAGAGCTTGATGCGGTTTTTGAGATTTTTGAGCGGCTCCTGGACGAAGAAGAATAAGAACGTGAATATTATTTTGGAGGTGTTTTTTTGAAAACGGTTACAACTGAAAAGTTGAGGATTATTCCACTCGGCGGATTGGAGCAGATTGGAATGAATATGACTGCCTTCGCTTACGGGGACAGTATTATTGTTGTGGACTGCGGTCTGTCATTTCCGGATGATGATATGCTGGGAATCGACCTCGTTATTCCCGATGTCACATTTTTAAAGGACAATATTGACAAGGTTAAGGGCTTTGTGGTTACACATGGACATGAGGATCATATCGGAGCGTTTCCTTATGTGCTTAAGGATGTCAATAAGCCGGTATACGCTACCAAGCTTACAATGGGAATAATAGAGGCCAAGCTTAAGGAGCATAACCTTCTTGGCACCACCAAGCGCAAGGTGGTACGCTACGGGCAGTACATTATGCTTGGTGATTTTCGTATTGAATTTATCAGAATCAATCATAGTATTGCCGATGCATGTGCACTGGCAATATATACTCCGGCAGGTACGGTTATCCATACCGGGGACTTTAAGGTGGACTATACACCGGTATTTGGTGAACCTATAGATTTGCAGCGTCTTGGTGAAATCGGCAAGAAGGGCGTTCTTGCGATGCTGAGCGACAGTACCAATGTAATGCGTCCGGGCTATACCATGTCCGAAAAGACAGTGGGCAAGACCTTTGACAATATTTTTTCGGATAATCAGAACAGCAGAATTATTGTTGCTACCTTTGCATCCAATGTGGACAGAGTACAGCAGATTATCAATTCTGCAGCAAAATACAACCGAAAGGTTGCAGTTGAGGGTCGTAGCATGGTGAATATCATCAATGTGGCCAGTGAACTGGGATATTTGGATATTCCGGATGGTATGCTTGTTGAGACGGATGAGCTTAAGAAGTTTACCGACAGCCAGACGGTTATCATTACCACAGGAAGCCAGGGAGAGTCCATGGCAGCTCTTTCGAGAATGGCAGCATCCATTCATAAGAAGGTAACAATCAAACCGGGTGATGTTGTAATTGTCAGCGCCACACCTATTCCGGGCAATGAGAAATCAGTAGCCCGTGTGATCAATGAGCTTTCAATGAAGGGCGCCAAGGTTATTTTCCAGGATACTCATGTGTCGGGACATGCTTCGCAGGAGGAAATTAAGCTTATGTATTCCATTGTGAAGCCGAAATATGCAATACCTGTCCACGGTGAGTACAGACACCTTATGGCTCACGCCGATTTGGCTGTTTCAATGGGAATTCCGAAGGAGAATGTATTTATTCTCTCATCGGGAGACGTGTTGGAGCTTGACAGTGAGAGCGCCGCTAAGACGGGAACAGTTCCGGCAGGAAGCCTGCTGGTTGACGGTCTTGGTGTTGGAGACGTTGGCAATATCGTGCTTAGGGACAGACAGAATCTTGCTGAGAACGGAATTATCATTGTTGTGCTTACACTTGAGAAATATACTAATCAGCTCCTTGCAGGACCGGATATTGTGACCCGGGGATTCGTGTATGTGAGGGAATCTGAGACATTGCTTGAAGATGCTACATCCATTGTGAGAGAGTCTGTTGACAAGTGCCTCGAGAAGAATATAAGTGACTGGGGCAAGATTAAGAATATCATCAGGGATGATTTGAGCGAGTATCTTTGGAGAAAGATGAAGCGTAATCCGATGATTCTGCCGATTATTATGGAGGTGTCATAATTGGGCGAGAGCAGGAACAAGGTTTTAGGAAGCCGTAAGGTGGACCTTAAGACGGCTGAACTGTCAGAGGCTATTCTTGACAGTGAAGAATATAAAGAATTTCTTTATTATCTGGGAGAGATAAAAAAGCAGCCGGAGTTGTATGACAAGGTATGTGATTACAGGCGCCGCAATTTTGAACTTCAGAATATGGATATCAATGATAACATGTTTGATGAGGTGATGCATTTTCAGATGGAGAATGCGGGTATACGCAAGGATGCTCTTGTCAACAACTTCCTTAAGGCAGAGCTGTCAGTATGCCGTATGCTTCAGGATATCACAAGGAGTATTTCCGAGAGCGTGCAGCTTGATACGGATTTCTTAAGTTAATAAGTTGCGGATAGGGAGATTAGCATGGAGACTAGAAATGCCATTAAGACTGTAATTACAATTTCATATAAGATGATAATACTTGCTCTTATTGTCATGCTTGTCTATTATGTGGGCGGAGCAGCATTCAGGTTCGGAGTCTCCATTTTTAATGAAAGTTCCATGGACGATCCTGCCATGGCGCGGACGAAGACGGTTACCATACCTGATGATCCGTCAATTAAGGAGGTTGCCAAGGCATTGGATGATGCCGAGCTTGTGGACGGCACACTGTTGTTTACGATTCAGGCAATGCTGTCCAATTACAGCAAGTATTTTGTGGGAGGCACATTCGAACTGAATACGGGTATGACGCCGACAGAGATTATGGCGGCGATTACCGAGGAGAGCCGTGAGGCTGCCGCCCAGAAGGAGCAGAAGTGATTACCGACGAGAGAATTACATCCTATATACATTCACTTGCAGGAAATGATAGTGAAATCTGCATGAAAATCGAACAGGAAGCAATAGCTGATAACATTCCCATTATCCGAAAGGAAATGGGATGTTTTTTAAAGACCGTTCTTGCTCTTAAGCGTCCTAAAAATATATTGGAAATAGGCGCTGCGGTTGGTTATTCCTCAATCCTAATGAGTGAAAATATTGATGATGATGCCAGAATAACCACGATAGAGAATTATGAAAAAAGAATTCCCGTTGCGAAGCAGAACATAAAACGTGCCGGAAAAGAGAAGGTGATTACCCTCCTTGAGGGAGATGCCGGAGTTATTCTTAAAGAGCTTGAAGGAACCTATGATTTTATTTTTATGGATGCTGCCAAAGCACAGTACATTGTAATCCTTCCTGATGTACTGCGCCTTCTGGCACCGGAAGGAATACTGATTACCGATAATGTACTGCAGGAAGGAGATTTGGTGCAGTCGCGGTTTGCGGTGAGCAGAAGGGACAGAACAATCCACTCACGAATGAGGGAGTACCTTTATGAGGTTACACACAACGGGCAGCTCACAACAAGTGTAATTCCTCTTGGGGACGGAATTACATTCAGTGTTAAGAAAACGGAATTTTAGTAAGCGCCATAGCGCAGAAGTGGAGATATGATATACATGAAATTACCTGAATTACTGATACCTGCAAGCAGCTTGGAGGTGCTTAAGACCGCAGTTATCTTCGGAGCAGATGCAGTATATATCGGAGGAGAAGCTTTCGGCCTTCGAGCCAAGGCTAAGAATTTCACAATAGATGAGATGGCAGAGGGCGTTTTATTTGCCCATAGCCATAATGTAAAGGTATATGTGACGGCAAATATACTCGCTCATAACAGGGATTTGGATGGTGCAAGGGAGTATTTTAAGGAATTGGGAGAGAAGGTGCATCCTGATGCACTCATCATTTCCGACCCTGCTATTTTTACAATAGCAAAAGAGGTTCTGCCGGACATGGAGCTTCATATAAGCACCCAGGCAAATAATACCAACTACGGTACCTATAATTTCTGGCATGCGCTGGGAGCTAAGCGAGTGGTGTCGGCAAGGGAGTTGTCGCTGGCTGAGATTAAGGAAATCAGGGAGCATATCCCTGATGATTTAGAGATAGAGACCTTTGTTCATGGCGCAATGTGCATTTCATATTCGGGAAGATGCCTGCTCAGCAGTTTTCTCACGGGAAGGGATGCAAATCAGGGCGAATGTACCCATCCATGCCGCTGGAAATATGCCGTTGTTGAGGAGACAAGACCTGGGGAATATATGCCTGTCTATGAGAATGAGAGGGGAACATATATATTCAACTCCAAGGATTTGTGCATGATTGAGCATATTCCTGAAATGATTGACGCGGGTATCAACAGCCTTAAGGTTGAGGGAAGAATGAAGACAGCCCTCTATGTGGCAACGGTGGCAAGAACCTACCGCATGGCTCTTGATGACTATGCAAAGTCCGAGGAATATTACAGAAGCCGTATCCCATTCTACAAGGAAGAGATTGCAAAGTGTACCTACAGGCAGTACACTACAGGGTTCTTTTTCGGAAAGCCTGACCACAATACGCAGATTTACGACTCAAATGTGTATATGAGAGAGTACACCTACCTCGGCATTGCGGGAGATATGAATGATGAGGGACTCTGCCGTATCGAGCAGAGAAATAAATTCTCCGTCGGCGAGGAGATAGAGGTGATGAAACCGGACGGACGCAATATTACCGCGGTGGTGCGCAGGATTAAAGCCGAAGACGGTACCGAGAGAGACAGCGCTCCCCATCCAAAGGAAATACTCTACATTGACCTTGGAGTACAGCTTGACAAATATGATATTCTGCGTCGGAAAGAAGAATAGCACAGCGCAGGCAACAGCCGGTATATCAGACCAGTGATATGCCGGTTTTCTTTTCGTCCAGGCACGAACCTTTTGTCCTATGCATAGAATGTAACAACCGGTGAATGACAGGGAAGTTTTTGATGAAGGCATTCGACAAACCACTTACCGCGGCAGAGGAGAAGCATTATCTGGAGCTTTTCCGAGCAGGTGACAAAAGGGCAAAGGAGATTCTTGTGGAACGGAATCTGAGGCTTGTTGTTCATATGGTAAAAAAATATTCCTACAGTGAGCGTGATTTGGAGGATATGATATCCATCGGAACTATCGGGCTTATTAAGGCTATAAATACATTTGACGAAAAAAAAGGAAGCAGACTGGTGACTTATGCAGCTAAATGTATAGATAACGAGCTGCTTATGATGTTTCGGAGTGAGAAAAAACGTTCACGGGAGATATCGCTAAACGAGCCCTTGGGAACCGACCGTGAGGGAAATGAGATTTGCTTTCAGGATGTGACTTTTTCAGAGGATGAAGATGTGGTTGCAAGACTGCAGCATAATCAGGATATAATAAAACTTGAAGAGGCATTTAACACAAGATTGTCCAATCGTGAGAAGGAGATTCTTGTGTACAGATACGGGCTGTATGGAAGAAAGCCCCTGACACAGCGTGAGCTGGCCGGAAGCTTCGGCATAAGCAGAAGCTATGTCAGCCGCATTGAGAAGAAAGCTCTTGAACGGCTCAGGGATGCCTTTGAAGAATAGGGGCTTGCCCTTGATTAATGAAACTGTTATAATGTTATTAATATCGCAATAACAAAAGTATAGGTGAACAACATGAGTTTTAAACAGCCTGAATACTGCAGCGTGTTGGGAGTTCATGTCACAGTCGGGGATATGAACTCCATCAAGCAGTGTGTGCTTGACAATATAGAGGAGCTGCGGGGAAAATATATTTGTGTGGCCAATGTCCACACCACTGTAACAGCATATGAGAACCGCAGTTACCGCAGAGTGCAGAACGGTGCTGCCATGGTTTTTCCGGACGGAGGACCGTTAAGCATTGCCTGCCGCGTGATGGGACATAAGAATGCCAGCCGTGTGACGGGCCCTGATTTTATGGGCGAAATGTTTAAGGAGAAGGGTGTACGACAGTTTTTCTACGGAAGTACGCCACAGACTTTGGACAAGCTTCGCGGTATATTGGAGAAGGAATATCCTGATATCAATATTTGCGGTATGTATTCACCTCCCTTCAGGACTTTGTCAGAGAAGGAAGACAGGGAGATTGTCGATATGATAAATGATGCCAAGCCGGATATTGTCTGGATTGGTCTTGGCGCTCCGAAACAGGAGAACTGGATGGCTAAGCATGAGGGAAGAATCGATGCCGTCATGGTGGGAGTAGGAGCCGGTTTTGACTATTTTGCGGGGAATATCAAGCGGGCACCGATGATAATGCAGAAGTTGTCATTGGAGTGGCTGTATCGCCTTGTCCAGGAGCCAAAGCGTTTGTACAAGAGGTATTTTTCAACCAATACGGTGTTTTTAGTTGCCTGCTACAGATTGTGGAAGCAGTCCCGAAGAATTAAAAAGAGAAGATGAGAGAGTATGAATAGAATAAAAAAACTATATACATGGGCCGTTGATAACAATGACATATTTTACTATATTTCTTTTCTCAGCCTTGTTTTTGCAAAGACGCTGGGATTCTATTCAGGAGATATAGAGTACAAGCTTATAATGATTTTTGCCATGGGATGTCTTGGCCTTAAGCTTATGTTTACCAGATATACGCATAAGGAAGCTGCGGTCATGGCAGCGATTGGGTTATATGCAGTATTTATTTATCTTAAGACAGGATATATAACCTTTACAATAACCGTATTTACGCTGTTTGGAATAAAAGATATTGATGTGCGGCATCTGATGAGCAAGGTTCTTTTTGTGAAGCTGATATGTATGGCAGTGCTGGTGTCGGCAAGTACTGCGGGGATTGTGGGGAATTTTGTAAGAGATCAATATGATGATGGCCTCACCTATTCTTATGGCTTCCAGAACCCTAATGATTTCATGGTCAACGTATTTATCACGGTTGCATTGATGTTTTACCTTAATTACAAGAAACTTAATGTTTTGCATTTCCTGTTATCTGCCTATGCTTTCTATGCGGTATACTGTGTGACCAACAGTACAACGGGTATGATGCTGGGAAGTTTTTTATTAGTGGTCTTTTTGTGCCTTAAGCTCTTTGACAGGATGGGAAAGGCTGGATTTACATTGAAGAAATTTATAAGTGCGGCGGTGATTCCTACAAGCCTTCTGTGCTTTATCGGTACATTTTTGATGTCAGTGTTTTTTGATGTGAATAATAAGATTATGTTTATGCTTGACCAGCTTGTCACAGGCCGCCTTAAAATCCAACACCAGTACTGGCTTAATTACGGTTTTTCAATACTTGGCAAGGATATTTCCATGGCAGCTGCAAGATGGGACGGAGTTCAGATTAATAACGGAATTTTAGACAATAACTACTGGTGCTCCTTTTACAAATATGGCTTTGTGACGGAGATGTTTTTTATTGCATGCCTTGTGTTTGCCTCATGGTATTTTTACAAAAAGAAGAGTTATAATTTAGTAATTATTATTAATGCACTTTGTGTCTACGGACTGATGGAAGATTTCATGATAAGTTCCATTGTTAATCCGTTCCTGCTGTTGGTGGCGTATGCTGTATTCGCGGCGGCAGGGAAGACTAAGGTACAGTCTGTAGAAGGAGAAGGATGAGAATTGAAAACAAAAGTTGCAATTATAACTAATGTGCCATCACCGTATCGCGTGGATTTTTTCTATTATTTGCAGACACATTATGATGAGTATGATTTTTCGATTATATATTATTGCAATGACAGTATGGCGAGACAGTGGAAGGTTGATGAGGAGCGTATAATGAATTCTTACTATGTACCTTCAAAGACCATACGAATTAAGAAGCGATTTGATGATCATTACATTTCCTTTCCGGTGGGTGTGGGAAAGCTCCTTGGAAAGCTTAAACCTCAGGTGGTGATTGCCATGGAGTACAGCCCTGCAATTCTTCAGGCAATGCATTGGTGCAGGAAAAATCATGTTCCTTATGTAAGCTGGACGGATGGAACCATCAATTCTGAAAAAAATATCGGCAGGCTCCAAAAACTGTCGAGAAAGTATATATTTAAGAGAGCTGATTCGTTTATCGGCAGCAGCCATGCATCACAGGAAAACCAGCTAAGCTACGGGGCTTCAAAGGAACATTGTCATATAAGCCTTTTGACGGTGGATTTGGACAAGTACTATATTAAGGGCGAAAAGACATACGGCAGTGAACTTTTGTATGTGGGCAGTCTTATCGAGCGCAAGGGTGTGGATTTGCTGTTTGAAGCTTTTGCTGCATGTGGTAATAAGAATTTAAGACTTGTGGTTGTGGGGGACGGACCTGAGAAGCAGGAGCTTGTGGCTCTTGCCGGGAAACTGGGAATTGCTGACAGAATTGAGTTCAAAGGCTTTTTATCAGGTGATGCACTTCGCAATTGCTATAAATCAGCGGGAGCCTTTGTACTGCCGACACGTGAGGATTGCTTTGGCTTGGTTCTTATAGAGGCCATGTGTGCCAAGCTTCCGATAATAGTCTCCAAGTTTTCCGACGGAGCTGCGGAGACGGTGACCCAAGGAGAGAATGGTTACATTATTGACCCGTACAATAAGCAGGAGTTTGCCAAGGCAATTGATGATGTGTTTGAATCGGAGAATATGCTAAGGCGTATGGGGAATGCCAGCTTTAACGGAACTGACAAGTTCAGCTTCGCCAATGTATCCCGAGGATACATTGAAGCGATAGAGGATGCTCTGAAACTAACTGATGTATAGAGAAGAGGAAATATATGGTAGTTGTTAAAATAGGTGACGGCCTGGGTAATCAGATGTACAACTATGTCTGTGGATATTCGGTCGCAAAGCATGATAAGGACAGTCTTTTGCTGGATACTTCGGATGTGGACAATTCGACTTTCAGGGAATACGGACTTGACAGTTTTAATATTGAATATACCGACAGGGAAAGCTTTGACAACAGAACGATATTTCATAAGATATACAAGAGACTTCGCAGAAATATCAAGTATGATGTGATTTTTGAGCGCAGGGATGAGAGCACTCCGCAGGATATGAATGTATACCGCAAAAAGAAGCTTAGAAATAAGTATATTCATGGATATTTCCAGAATATATGTTATTTTAATAGCTGTCGTGAGGATATTATGCGTCAGTTCACACCGAGGGAACCTTTGCCTGATAATGTGCAACAGCTTATAGAAGGTTTTGAGAACAGTAATACATGCTCGCTTCATATAAGGGGCGGTGATATAAGCCCACTTCCTTTAGATTATTACAGAAGGGCAGTGGATTTGTGTGAGAAGGAACAGCCGGATGCACAGTATATTGTTTTCTCCAATGTACACGAGCTGGCCGAGAGCTATATTAAGGAACTTGGCATCAACGCTAAGTGCATATGGGAGTACGGCAGCTTCAGGGATATAGACGAGCTTTTCCTGATGCGCTCATGCAGAAGGCATATTTTGTCGGACAGCACCTTTTCACGCTGGGGAGCGCTGCTTGATGAAAAGGGAAATACCGTATATGCAGTGTATACGGAGGATGAGAAGAAGATATATCCTGCCGGATGGGTCAGGGTAGCATATAAAGAAAACGGAGATTAGTATGAATGCTATTAAAAAAATGTTTTCCATGTTTAATGCAAGGCAGAGATTAGGTCTGTTCGGAATGTCTGTTATTATTCTCGGCGGAGCCGGAATGGAACTTATTGCGTTGTATGCTTTTAATAATTTTATTGAGGCAATAATGATGCCGGATAATTATATGGATAATCCCTTTATTGCCATGATATGCAATACTTTTGGCGTGGATGGATACAGGAATGTAGTTATTATCTGCTCGGCCTTTATTATTGTGGCATATATACTTAAAACATTTTATATCATCATGCAGAACAATATGATGTATAAGTTCATATATTTCGGACATAAGGAATTGTCATGTAAGGTGATGAACAGTTATCTTGAGCAGGATTATTTTTTCCATGTAAAGAATAACAGCGCAGATTTAATCCGCAATGTCTATAATGATACCAATATGTTTTACGTTGCGGTACTTAATGTGATTCAGCTTATATCTGAGCTGTGTACGATTGTGGCAATCGGTGTGTACCTGTTTATTAAGGATGGAATGCTGACACTTGGTATCGGCGTGATAGTAGGCTCATTTACCTTCTTCTTTATGAGATTTTACAAGAACCGCTTAAAGCATATGGGCGAGGAGTACAGAAGATTATATGCAGGTATTGTTAAATGCATGCAGCAGTCATTTGGCGGCATAAAGGAAATTAAGGTCGCAAACCGTGAACAGTTTTTTTCTGATGAGTTTGATTCAATCAACTATGACCTTGCCAAGAACCAGAAGGACAATGCTCTTCTCAACTCAATACCTAAGCCTGTAATGGAGGCTGCCTGCATCGGCTCACTGATGATTATTGTAATTGTCAAGGCTTGTACCGGAGGTATAAGTACATCATTTGCAACTACACTGGGAGTATTTGCCATGGGTGCAATGAGACTTCTGCCTTCGGTTAACAAAATCAGTGCATATATCAGTACACTTCTGTACAGCAGGGCATTTGTTGAATCGGTATATACTGAGAGGCAGAGGATGCTTGCAATCGCAAAGCGCAAGTCTGAAGAAAATACTGTTCAGGATATTTCTTTTGAAAATGAAATCAAAGTAGATAATCTGTCCTTTACATATGAGGAAGGTGCAGATAATGTAATAAATGATGCCAATTTTACTATTGAAAAGAATACGTCCGTAGCATTTATCGGTCCTACAGGTGCAGGTAAGACTACGATGGTGGATATTATACTGGGAGTGCTTAAGCCGGTCAAGGGAAGGGTACTGGTTGACCAGAATGATATTTCGGGCTGTATGGATGCATGGCATAAGAAAGTCGGATACATTCCGCAGAACATATATCTTATGGATGAATCGTTACGAAAGAATATTGCTTTCGGTGTACCGGAGGAAGAGATTGACGATGAAAAAGTATGGCGGGTTATAAAGGAAGCCCAGCTCGAGGGTGTTGTAAAGGATATGGAACAGGGGCTTGACACGATTATTGGGGAGATGGGTGTGCGTCTGTCAGGTGGACAGAGGCAGCGAATTGGTATTGCCAGAGCACTGTATCGTGACCCGGAGGTATTGGTGCTTGACGAAGCTACATCGGCGCTTGATACTGAGACAGAGAGGGCAGTCATGGAAGCTATAGACAGCCTCCACGGAAGAATGACACTCATTATTATTGCACACAGACTGTCAACAATCAGGAACTGTGATGTGGTATATGAAGTGAAAGAAGGCAAGGTTACGAGAAGCAATGAGACATTCAATTGATGAACTGGTGAGTGTAATAGTTCCTGTTTATAATACTTGCAGTGATTTTCTTTCAGAGTGTTTTGAATCTGTAGAAAATCAGAAGTCGGTTAATGTTGAACTGGTTATTGTAAATGACGGGAGCACAGAAGAGGAAACTAATTTATTCTGTAGACGATATGCAGAAAAGCACAGGGGCTTTGTTATATATATTGAGAAACAAAATCAAGGTGTGTCCGTTGCAAGAAAGACCGGACTGGAACATTCCGGCGGAAAAAGCGTCATGTTTCTTGACAGTGATGACTCGCTTATGCCAGATGCGATAAGAAGATTACTTGAGGTATTAATCAAACAGGAGGCAGATGCTGTCATAGGTGAGGACTATGTAAGAAATGATTTTTGTGCTCAGGTCATTTATGAGAAAGAAGAGATTCTAAAGGCTTTGCTTGACAACAGGGAAGCCTCCTTTGGATGGGCATTATGGGCAAAGTTGTTTGATGCTGATTGTATGAAAAAGTACTATAGGGCATACCCTGATATTTATTATGGTGAGGATTTGCTTGTTAATGCAGAATTTTTCAGACATGCGGACAGGGTCGTCATAATTAATGAAAAAGTGTATAATTATCGTGCTGATAACCAGGTAAGTGCGACACATCAGAAAATTACGCCCAAAAAACTTTCACTAATTAAGATGTGGGCGCAAATGGAAAAAATATATATATCTTGTGAGTTGTTTATTGAAGCCAAAAGAATTAGGGCTAATTACTATGATTCAGTGTTGAATGGCCTTATTGAATGTGAATATTATCATTATGAGGGTTACAGGAAGCTGACAAAATCATACAGGGATATACTTAAAAACAACATCAAAGATATAAAAAACAATGAGTTTATTAGTGGAAAACATAAATATATTATTGCGATTTATGCAATATGGTTGTTTAAATTAAAGCGGGCTATTCTAAAACATGATCTGCAGAAATGAGGTTATTAATGACGGGAAATAAAGTACAGGAAATATATTATCTGCTAAAAGCTATAATCAGACAGAAGCTGAACTGGGAGCCTGTATCAAAAAAGCCGCATTACATGGGCGCAGAATGTCTCGATGTAAGAGGGATGAACGACAGGATTGGACAGATGATTAAGTCCGGCAAACCATTCATGATTTCCAGATTTGGGGGAACAGAGCTTTTTGCAATGAGAACTGTAGAGTTTTCGCGCACTGATAAGATGGAGAAGGCCATTAAGAATATGGATGCCTGGTCAGGGTTCTTCCCCGCAGATTCCAAGCTTTTATACAAATTTAATGAGCTTATGAAGGAAGATTGTAAACAAATTGATATTATAGGAATCTGGTATCTTAAATATGAAGATTATTATATTAAGCA
>CAMAKT010000063.1 GCA_945836135.1 uncultured Clostridia bacterium
ACATAAGACTACAATAAAAATTTGACATTTGTCAAAAAAATGTTAATATAGTAAAGTGTTACTACATAAGATTGTTCACTAAGCAGGTCTGCGTCGGCGTTGCATTCGCAGACTTGTTATGTAAGAAAGCAGCGCAGAAATGAGGAGAATAATAATGAAGAAAATCAGAAGAATTCTGGCGGTAATGCTTGTTCTTGTAATGTCTCTGTCCATACTTGGCGGATGCAACAAGAAGACTAAGCAGACAATGTTCACGGTTATGGAAGAGGCAGCTTCCATGACACATTACAGCTATGAGATTAATATGAATCTTAAATCTTCGGCTGAGGGCATGGATAACATGACAATTAAGCTTACCGGCAAGACAGACGGAGAGGCTGCCACAATGGGAATGAAGATAAGCTATCTGTACTTTACGTTTAGTGTAGATGACTTTATCACGATTACCGAGGATGCTATGTATCTGGATATAGAGGAGATTTTTTCTGCCCTGGCACCGGTACTCCTTGGTACAGACTATTCCCTTGAAGATTTGGAAGAGGAGTTCGGAGTTGAACTTAAGTGCGTAGAGATTCCGTTTGTTGAGGGAATGATAAGCTTTGATAAGAACGAGGACTATTTAAAGCTTATGAACTCCATTCTTGAGAAGGCTTTTAGTGATGTTAAGATTGAGAGCAACAAGGGTACATATACAGCAACAGTTGAAGGCGTAGAGGCTCTTTCAAAGGTAGTTGATGCATACCTTACCGGATTGATTGACAATAAGGATGCAATTATTGATGCAATCAAGGGACAGAATAAGATTGATGAGAAGACAATGAAGGATTTGCTCAATCTCTATATGAATGAGATTATAGTTGCCATCGAGAAGTTCAATGCTGATTATGATATGGGCATTACCGATGAGGATATAGCTGAGCTTCGCAAGGAAGCTGAGGATGAGGTAGAGAATGCGATTAATGAGGCAGACTTAAGTGATATGGATTCTGCATATGATGAATTATTTGATACACTTGAGGATGAGAAGGACGAACTGGTAGACACTATCGCCGACTCTGATGATGTTAATACCACCCTTGAAATCTCAGACAGCCTTACAGGTAAGGAAGGTTCAAGAGTATACGAATGTGAAGTGACTTTTGAAGCTGAGAATACCGATACTGATGAGGATATCAAGATTAATATCAAGGCTGTCATGACAGAGGACAATGATATATCAATTAAGGCACCTAAGAGCTATACATCTATGTCAGATTTGATTTATGCCGTACTGGTGTATACATACGAGAGCGGACTGCTTGATGACAGTATTTTAGAAGATTCCGGTTTAGACATCGACATACCTTCAACAGAGATAGAAACCGAGAAAGAATCCGATTCCTCAGCAGTCAGTGAAGAGGAGCAGGTATATGACGGAAGTGTTACACTTGCAGACTACTGGACGGATAATGTGGCTACCATTGAGTATGATAAGAATGTAGTTACAGTTGATACGGAATACAGTGATCCTGAGTATGGTCATCTCTGTATGGCTGCCGTGGATGATGAGTGGTGCTATATGTTTATGACATATGATGCGGAAACAACTGTTGACGAATTATATGAATATTGCAAGACATGTTATAATGACCCTGAGAATTACAAGGATGTTGTCATTACCGATTTGACTACAAGAGATAACGGTAATATAACAATTTATGAATTTGATATAAAGTACACCAGCATAGCCGGTGAATACAGCTCCTATGAGAGATATTTTATTGTTCAGGCTGAAAAGGGTATAATATATGGCACTGTTGACATGGATTATGATTTTGGTAAAGACAGTACCTTGTCATATGAGGACTTTATCTCTGCTACATTTGTAAACGTATATTAAAAAATACTAAAATAATGTAAGAATATAATAAAAGCTATCCGTGATTTTGCGGATAGCTTTTATTAGCTGAAAAATCAGTTACAATGTGAATTGATAAAATGTTCCACGGCTTCATCCCATGCCTGCTCCACTGTCCTGTCAAGTGTGAAGGATGAAAGGGAGGTGCCGGTAATGATATTCAGGCATCTTTTTTCGTAGCGTATATTAAGATATAATCCGTTTATCATATCAGGAGAGACAGAGAGCCCATTATGGCTGACAAAGTCGGCAATGTAGGACTTAGGGGCAGCGAACACGGCCTTCAGACTAAGAGGCGTCCGGTTGCCCTTGATGATATTGAAGCAGTAGGGCTTAAGCATTGACCATGGAATATATTGGTTGTCCTTAAGTTCTTCTTTTTCTATATCGTTAAGAAAATCAGTCATAATTGTGCCGTCAATTCTGAAGGGAACAAAGGTATCAATGCTTATTTCCTTGCACAAAAAACTGTCAAAAGTATTTTTTATAAAGAGATGGGACATAAATTCTTTAATGTTGTCCAGAGTTATATTCGTCATGGCTTTTTCCTAAAATTATTTGCTAATAAATTATAAATACAGTATAATAGGAAGAAAAATTGTTGTAAAGGGAAAATTTACTTTATAGCTCTAAGGAGGAAATATATGGAATACAGGTTGTCGTCGGACAGGCTTATCAAATTTATATCTGAGGCTACATGTTCTTTTACCACGGTACAGGCTGCGATTAAGGAACTTTCTGCAAAGGGCTTTATTGAGCTTAAGTTAGGTGAGAAGTGGAGCCTAAAAAAGGGTGGATGTTATTATGTGAATGTGTACGGAAGTTCATTGATGGCATTCGTAGTCGGGAAAAAATATAATGGAGGCAGGCTCAGGATTGCTACAGCGCATACGGACAGCCCGTCCTTCTGCGTTAAGCCCAATCCTGAGATAAAAGCGGGAATGGGAAAGGTCGGAAAGCTTAATGTTGAAGGCTATGGCGGAGCAATTCTGAACACATGGCTTGACAGACCACTCTCTATCGCTGCCCGTGTATCTGTTAAGAGCAATAATGTTTTTGAACCGGAAATAAGAATTGTGGATTTTCATCGTCCGTTGGTTACAATTCCGAATCTGGCAATACACATGAATAACGGTGTGAATAAGGGAATCGAGCTGAATAAGCAGGTGGACATGCTTCCGATATGTTGTCAGTGCGGTAAGGATGACGGAAGCTTCTTTATGGACTACCTTGCAGCAGAGCTTAATGTGGACAAGGAGGATATCTTAGATTATGAGGCGTTTGTCTACAACAGCGAGCAGGGGCAGTATGTGGGAATGAATGAGGAGTTCATACTTTGTCCAAGACTTGACAATGCAACCTCTGTGATGGCGTGTCTTACAGGTCTCGCGGAGAATACAGCCAAAAGTCAGGACGGAATCAATGCCATCATGATATTTGACAATGAGGAAATCGGCAGCATGACCAAGCAGGGAGCCAACTCTTCAGTACTTACATTTATGCTTGAGAAGATTTACCGCAGCCTCAATCAGGGCAAGAAGACAGAGCAGGATATGCGTGCCGGATATATTGATTCTGTTTTAAACGGTATGATGATATCACTTGATGTGGCACATGCGACGCACCCTAATCACCCGGAGAAGAATGATCCTACAAACGCCATAACCATGAATGAAGGACCTGTAATCAAGCGCTCCGCTGCACAGCGCTATGCTACGGACGCAAGGGCTGTGGGAATTATTGAACAGATTTGCTCCAAGGCAAAGATTCCGTACCAGAAATTCTCCATTCGTTCTGATATGGTGGGCGGAAGCACGCTTGGACCGATATCCGATGTGCAGCTTCCTATGCTTACGGTGGATATTGGTGTACCGATACTTGCGATGCACTCTGCCATGGAGACAATGGGGGCTAAAGATCAGGCATATATCGAGGAGCTGGTTAAGGGATTCTTCGGATTTTAATAATTCATATATTTTTTACCATATCATGTCATTTTACCCCTTTTCAAACATAGTATTCTGTGCTATGATTACATAGTAATCAAAACTACATGAATTTTTGGATGAATATGAATTCGGAGGCAGTGCAGAATATGATGAATTATAAGATTGTTGTAGATAGTGGATGTGATTTACCGAAGAAGCTAAGGGAAGATGAACATTTTACAGTGATTCCTTTGACGCTTACTGTGGGCGGTGTTGATATTATAGATGATGACAGCTTTGACCAGAAGGATTTTCTTAAGAGAGTGCGTGAATGTAAGGAATGTCCGAAGTCGGCATGTCCGTCTCCGGAGAGCTATCTTAAGGAGTATAGTTGTGAGAATACGGATATATATGTTGTCACACTTTCAGGCAAGCTGAGCGGTTCATATAACAGTGCACTTGTGGCAGCGGATATGTATGAGGAAGATGGAGGAAAGAACAATGTGCATATATTCGATTCCTTGTCAGCCTGCTGCGGTGAAGCGGTTATCGCCATGAAGATTATGGAGTGTGCCGGACAGGGAATGGAATTTGACGAGGTAGTTAAGTGTGTTACAGACTTCCGTGACAACATGAAGACTTATTTTGTACTTGAGACTCTTGAAACACTCCGCAAGAACGGACGCCTTACCAATCTTCAGGCTATACTTGCCAATGTCTTAAGTATCAAGCCTGTTATGAGTGCAAGGGAAGGTGAGATTATCAAGCTTGAGCAGACCAGAGGAATTAACAAGGCATTGAAGCGTATGTGTGAAATCGTAGCAGAGAATGTCAAAGAGTCTGAGAATAAGATACTAGGCATATCCCACTGTAATTGTCCGGAGCGTGCCGAGTACGTCAAGAGCCTTCTCCTTGAGAAATGCCGGTTCAAGGATATTGTGATTGTGGACACCGCGGGTGTAGCCACCATGTATGCAAATGACGGCGGAGTTGTAATTGCGATATAGACAATTAATTCTGAACAAATAAAAAAGCCTTGCATAATATTGTGAAATGATGTATTATGTATAAGGTTCGCTTGTGTGGCGCAGTTGGTAGCGCAACTGATTCGTAATCAGTAGGTCGTGGGTTCGAGTCCCATCACAAGCTTTTTTTTGTATCCCAAATTATTTTATACGGCTGGACAGAGTGATGAAAGGCAGCGCACATTGTGCGCTGTTTTTCATATAATAAGGTATATCCTAAAGAAACAGGAGTCAGAATGAATGGCAATCCTGACAATCAAGGACCTGGACTTTTCCTATCACAGTCCGCAAGGCGAGACTAAGGCACTGACCGATATCAACCTGACAGTCAATGAAGGAGAGTTCATTTCCATAGTCGGGCCATCCGGCTGCGGAAAATCGACTCTCCTTTCTATTATTGCAGGTTTAACCCCTGTGGCAGAGGGGCTGTCAATGAACAATGCCACCATCGGCTATATGCTTCAGCGCGACCATCTTTTTGAGTGGCGTACCATATATGACAATGTTATCCTTGGTCTTGAAATCAGAAAACTGATGACCGAAGAAAATATATCCCGTGTTAAGACGTTGCTTGGCAGATATGGTCTTGATACATTTGCAGACAAAAGACCGTCGGAGTTGTCCGGAGGTATGAGGCAGCGTGCTGCACTTATAAGAACACTGGCACTTAATCCGGACATTTTGCTCCTTGATGAGCCGTTTTCAGCCCTGGATTACCAGACCAGATTGAAGGTAAGCAATGATATAGGCAGAATCATAAAGGAGGAGAAGAAAACGGCACTTCTGGTTACGCATGATCTGTCTGAGGCCATTTCCATGGGCAACAGGGTGGTGGTGTTATCTGAAAGACCGGGAACCATCCGCAAGATAATTAATATTGATTTTCCGAAATCTGCATCCGATAAGGAACTAACTCCCCTCGAAAGAAGAAATTCTCCTGAATTTCAGGAATATTTTCACGAACTATGGAGGTGTTTTTCCTAAATGCCAAAAAGATTTTCTTCAAAACGCAGACTGCCTTCAGAGAGATTATGTATCAGCGAAGAGCAGCGTATGTACCTTTCGACGATCCGCCGTAGAAAGCTTGAGGTAAATTTTATCCGTGTCTTTATTCTGGCGGCTTTTATATTTGCATGGGAATTGTGTGCTAAATTAGGTGTGATAAATGATTTTATTTTCAGCAGTCCATCGCGTATTGTAGGATGCTTTGCGGATATGTGCGCCGATGGTTCTCTTTACCGGCATGTATGGGTTACGCTATATGAAACGCTGCTGTGTTTTTCACTGGTAATAATCATCGGTCTTGCATCGGCTGTTCTAATGTGGCTGTCAAAGAGTTTTTCGGAAGTCATTGAGCCGTATATTGTTGTGCTTAACAGCCTGCCGAAGTCAGCACTGGCTCCTATTCTTATTGTATGGCTGGGAAATAATATAAGAACCATAATTATTTCTGCAATATCGGTTGCGGTATTTGGCACAATACTGACATTGTATACCGGATTTATGGAAACGGACCAGGATAAAATCAAGCTGATAAAAACCCTTGGCGGAACAAGGTGGCACATCCTTACCAAGGTGCTTCTGCCGGGAAATCTGGCGGTAATTCTTAATACCATGAAGGTCAATATGGGACTTTCACTGGTGGGTGTTATTATCGGCGAATTTCTTGCGGCAAATGAGGGACTTGGATATCTTATAATATACGGAAGTCAGGTGTTCAAGCTTGACTGGGTTATGCTAAGCATTATTATCCTCTGCATTATGGCAACATTTCTGTATCAGCTTATTAATCTGTTAGAAAAGCTTCTGTCCCGTAACGTGGATAAAAGTGCATAGGAAATTTCCTATACAGCAAAAAGGGCATGCCTCATCAGACGGCATGCCCTTAAAATCATGAAAGCTGTGCGAGAAAACGTTCACGTATTATGGAAGAAATTTCTTCTGAATCATTTTTACCAAGTCCGTTGAGATATTCATAAGGAATATATCCTCCGGCCATTGAAGCATGTCCTCCGCCACTGCCTATGCCGGTGAGCGCACGACCTGCTATTACTCCTGCGTCATGGAGAGAATCCTCACTGCGGATGGAGAGCTTAACGCCGCTATCCCGCAGGGTATATACCACGGAAAAATCGACCTCCTTGAGCTGGAGCATAAAATCGGACACGCTTGCAATAAGTGCTTCAGGGCAGTTAAAACCTGCATTGGCAAAGCTGATGGCCCCGTATACCTGAATACTGTTGATAGCCGCAGAATATACCTTTAAATCGGAAAACTCAAGGGTACTGTTCTCTAACTTATGGATAACATTCTGATCAGCAAGCTTAAATACTCTGTAAAACATGTCCATATCAAAATCCGATACGCCACGGGATAATCCTTTGGTATCTATCTTGATGCCGAAACAAAGCACGGTGGCAATATTCTTGTCCATGGGAATATTATTTTCAAAAAAATAACTTGCAATAATGGATGCACAGGCTCCAACATCCGGACGTATATCATGGAAGCGGTATTCAAGTGTGGGGGACACACAGCGGTTGCTGGTGGGATGATGGTCTATGCAGATTATCTCATCACCTGTCATATTGATTATATTTGAATTGCCCTTCTGTGAGTCCACGAGGATAATCTCAGCGTCATCGGTGACGGAAGGCAGTTTGTCAATATTCTGTATTTCAATATCTGCAAGTTGAATCATACGCGAGGTACTGTGCCGGTCAATTTTGCCGCTATAGCAGAGGGTGGAGATTATTCCCCGGCTTTTAAGAAGCTGCTGCAGCCCGTAAGCACTGGCAATGGCATCAGGGTCGGGAAAATTGTGTGTCTGGATATACACATGGTCATGTGTGATATGTTTGAGCAGTTCTTCAAATCTGGTCATGGGAAATCTCCTGTACGTTTTATTATTATAGGTAGTATTATATTATTTCCATTTCCATTATTCAACATTAATTGCACATTTTTTGACTGTACAAAATTATTTTATTATGTTAGTATATCTGTTGATATGACATTTTTCTAAAGAAATGTTCATATGGAAAGGGCAGAGTAATATGTATTTTACAAATTTATTTAATAATAAGAATACGACCAAGGATAAAAAAAGTCTGACGATTAAGTGTGCTGCGTTGGTTCTTGCAGGGGGTGTCATTATGAGCAGCATTTCACTTACGGGATGCGGCAGGGCTCCCATTGCACTCAATGGCAAGACATTTATTCTTGAACAGGGCAACAGCCTTCCTACGGATGTGAGCATATATGCAAAGGGTACCGCAGAGGAACTGGGAAAGTGCGTTGTGGACACATCGGCTGTTGACTGGAATACGGTTGGCACATATAAGGCAGAGGTAATACACCCTAAGAAGACGCTTGATTTTGAAGTGAAGGTTGTCGATACTACTGCACCGAAGGTAGAATTATATTCGGATGAAATCTTTATGGCTCCGGGACAGACACTTGATTTATATGATGTGCTCAAATCGGTATCAGACAATGCTTCCATTACAGTGGGATTTGCCGATGACATTACCAAAGCAGATTCCGAAAAGCAGTTATCCGACAGCATTAGCTTTGCACAGACGGGAGCATATAATTCGGAAATATGTGCTAAGGATTCTTATGGGAATATGACTGTTGTTCCAATTGTCATAATGGTGGTTGAGGACAAGGTTGCGCCGGTATTAAGTGGAGTAAAAAGTACAGTTTACACTACAACAGGTGTGGAAGCGGACATACTTGCCAATGTTACGGCAAGTGATGATGTGGATGGGGATATCACATCAAGAATTACTGCTGATATGTCGGCTGTGAATTATAGTACGCCGGGAACATATACCGCTACGATTTCAGTTAAGGATGGAAGCGGTAACGAGACAAGTACGGTGGTATCGGTTATTGTGCAGGATGCGTCAACCACGCAGAATGGTGGCTCTACAGTATCCATAAGCTCTGATTTTGCTTCGTACTCAACAGAGTATGTTCCTTTCGGCTTTGGCAATGAAGTGGACCCGGAAACTAACCGCCCTACAGGTCTTCAGTGGTATATTAATAAATTTGGACAGTATGCGGTGGATTTCATACAGCCGGAGAGCAATTATATATACTTGACATTTGATGAAGGTTATGAATATGGATACACGGAACAGATTCTTGACACTCTTAAGGAGAAGAATGTCAAGGCCGTGTTCTTTGTTACTCTTCCGTATGCCAAGGATAATCCTGACCTTGTGCGCAGAATGATTGATGAAGGCCATGTGGTAGGTAACCATTCCGCTACACATCCGGCAGATGGACTTAGCAGTCTGTCTGTAGAGCAGCAGATAAATGAAGTGAAGGCTGTGAACGATTATGTGCTTGAGAATTACGGATACCAGATGTATCTGTTCCGTTTCCCTACAGGAGCATTCAGCGAACAGAGCCTTGCGATAGTACAGAGCTTAGGCTACCGCAGTGTATTCTGGAGCTTTGCGCATCACGACTGGGTAACGGACGACCAGCCTGACGTGGCAGAATCATTGCAGAAGGCGGTAGACAAGGCACATGGCGGTGCAATTTACCTGCTTCATGCCGTATCCTCCACCAACACAACCATGCTGGGAGATTTCATTGATGGCTGTCGTGCCAAGGGATATGAGTTCGGATATTATGGTAATGTAGATTAGGAGGAATTATCATGGAGAAGAGTACAAAAGCAACTAAAAAGAAACCTGTATGGAAAGGACAGAAGCGCAATGCAATCGGTCTTCCGCTTACCTTTACCAAGTATATTCTGTATGACAACAAGCTGGTTATACGAAGAGGTTTTTTGAACATCGTCGAGGATGAGATTGAGTTGTATAAGGTAAAGGATAAGCAACTCAAGATATCCCTCTTAGGCAGAATTTTTAATTACGGAACAATCCAGATATATGCAAGTGCTGTATATAACTGCGACAATGCTCTTAAGAATGTACATAAAGTACGCATGGTGGCAGCGCTTATTGAGCAGTATGTCAATGTTGAAAGGGATAAGTACAATGTAAGGGGCCGTGATATGGTCGGCGACGCAGGAATCAAGCCGGGAGAGCTTGACAGCGACGGTGATGGAGTACCGGACGCTCTTGAAAATATAGATTGCGATTGTGACTGCCATGATGAAAACAATTAGGTAATAAGGCTGTATAAAGCCATATAATAAAAACAAGCTGGAGGAAGTTATTATGGAAAAGAAGTTAAGAGTTGGTATTCTTGGTGCGACAGGTATGGTAGGACAGAGATTTATCTCATTACTTGAAAACCATCCTTGGTTTGAGGTCGTTGCAGTAGCGGCAAGTCCACGTTCCGCAGGCAAGACATATGAAGACGCCGTTGGCGACCGCTGGAAGATGGATACACCTATGCCTGAAGCAGTAAAGAAGATGGTTGTACTCGATGTCAATGATGTGGAGCATGTAGCTTCCCAGGTTGATTTCGTATTCAGTGCTGTTGATATGACGAAGGAAGAAATTAAGAAGATTGAAGAGGATTATGCAAAGACAGAGACACCTGTTGTATCTAACAACAGTGCTCACCGTTGGACAGAGGATGTTCCTATGGTTGTCCCGGAAATCAATCCGGAGCATCTTGAACTTATTGCAACACAGAAGAAGAGACTTGGAACCAAGAGGGGCTTTATTGTAGTTAAGCCTAACTGTTCCATCCAGAGCTACACTCCTGCACTTGTTGCATTAAAGGAATTCGGCCCTAAGCTTGTTGTTGCCACTACATACCAGGCAATTTCCGGTGCAGGTAAGACCTTCAAGGAGTGGCCGGAGATGGTAGGCAACATCATTCCATATATCGGCGGCGAGGAGGAGAAGAGCGAGCAGGAGCCGCTTCGTATCATGGGCAAGGTTGTGGATGGCAGGATTGAGAAAGCAACACTTCCGGTAATCACCACACAGTGTATCCGTGTGCCTGTACTTAACGGACATACAGCAGCTGTATTTGTTAATTTCGAGAAGAAGCCTACTAAGGAGCAGATTATTGAGAAGTGGAGAAGCTTCTCAGGACTTCCTCAGGAGCTTAATCTCCCAAGCGCACCTAAGCATTTCATCCAGTACCTTGAGGAGGATAACCGTCCTCAGGTTGCACTTGATGTTAACTATGAGAATGGCTTTGGCGTTTCATTCGGACGTCTTAGAGAGGACAGTGTGTTTGACTATAAGTTTGTAGGACTTTCACACAATACTATCCGTGGAGCAGCAGGCGGTGCAGTGCTGATTGCTGAACTCCTTACAGCCCAGAAGTATATTGAGGCTAAATAAATGGACACAGTTATCAGAACCATGACTATAGAAGACTATGATGGCGTCCGTGAACTATGGATGACCATCAAGGGCTTCGCAATCCGTTCTATTGATGATTCAAGAGAAGGAATTGAGTTCTTTCTTAAGAGAAATCCCACAACAAGCGTGGTTGCCGAGGTTGACGGAAAGATTATAGGCAGTATTCTCTGCGGTCATGACGGAAGAAGAGGAACACTGTACCATGTATGTGTTGCCAGGGAATACCGCAATCATGGCATAGGGAAGGCCATGGTGGTAAAGGCAATGGAAGCCTTAGAGGCAGAGCATATAAGCAGTGTGACACTTATTGCCTTTACCGAAAATGATATTGGTAATGCTTTCTGGAAGCATATCGGATGGCGCAGAAGGGAAGACTGTAATTATTATGATTTTGTCCTGAACAGGGAGAACATAATCAATTTTAATAAGTAATGGCTAAAAGAAAAGGAGGAAATAATATGGCAGATTATCCAACTCCGCATATAAATGCGAAACCCGGTGACTTCGGCAAGACAGTACTTATGCCGGGAGATCCGTTGCGCGCTAAGTTTATTGCAGAGAATTTCTTAACCAATCCTGTGCTTGTGAATAACGTAAGAGGTGTTCAGGGGTACACAGGAGAATACAAGGGTGTTAAGGTGTCTGTGATGGCCAGCGGTATGGGAATGCCGTCAATCGGCATATACAGCTACGAACTATTTAACTTCTTTGATGTGGACAATATTATCCGTGTAGGCTCAGCAGGCGGAATGCAGGAGAATGTACATGTAAGAGACCTTGTTATCGGAATGGGGGCTTCTACCAACTCCAACTATGCAAGTCAGTTTATGCTTCCGGGTTCATTTGCTGCAATCGCAAGCTATCCTCTTATGGAAAAGGCAATCGAGGCTGCAAAGGAAGCAGGAGCGAACTATCATGTAGGCAATATTCTTTCCTCCGATACATTCTACTGTGATGACACGGAGGCTTCCGCAAAATGGCGTAAGCTTGGCATTATGGCTGTTGAGATGGAGGCTGCTGCATTGTATATGAATGCTGCCAGAGCAGGGAAGAATGCGTTGGCAATTCTTACGATTTCAGATCACCTTCTTACCGGAGAGGCAACCACTGCAGAAGAGAGACAGAACTCATTTACGCAGATGATGGAAGTAGCTTTGGAAACCGCGGTTAAGATGAGTAAATAAGCAGACAGACTACGCAGACTGGTTTTGTATGGGAGGTGTATTTTGTGGCAGATGCTATAACAGATGTGTTTACATCGGATGAGAAGCAGCTGGCCAGGCTTAAGGCATGGTTCTTCAGTGAAAATGTACGCATCAATGAAGAAAAAGAGGCCTTAGAGCGTGAAAAAGCGCGTATGAACAGAGAAAATGAGCTCTTTGAGAAGAAGCTTGAGATTTTAAAAAAAGAACTGTACAAGCTTGCCAACGATAAGAAAGCACTTGAGCAGGAACGCATACGCATCAGCCGCATGAAGGAACAGGCTAAGGCTGAACGCATGAATGTTGGGACAAGAACCGGCACTACCACCTTCTTCCGAGGCGTGGGCAGTGAACTTGCACTCAAAAAGCGCTATAAGGACTTACTTAAAATCTATCACCCGGACAATATGTGCGGCGATACGGATACAATCCAGCGCATCAACCAGGAATACACTTACTTGAAAAAAAGATACTGTGATTAGTTGTTATATGAAAATTAGCATGGCCCGTCATGATGTTATCCATTTTGGAGAATGTTGTGGCGGGATTTTTTGATGATTGTTTTGTTCTTCATGATGCGTTAATTTTCTTTTAACCATTTACTGTATTGCGAAAAGAAGAACAGAGTGATATTATTAAAAAAAGCTTTGAAAAAGGAGACACATTTTGAAAAATTACAGTCTTAGAAAGACCTGTATCATAATAGCTTTCGCAGGTCTTGTTTTGTTTATTGTGCTTAACGCAGGCAGTATTTCAAAAGGGATATCACTCATAGGGAATATTCTTATGCCTTTCTGGATTGGAATAATCATGGCATTTAT
>CAMAKT010000064.1 GCA_945836135.1 uncultured Clostridia bacterium
TTGTCAGAAGCACCTTCCCTTATTGGATTATACATTATTGATGGTGATGGTATTGATGACTTTGAAGAACTATACAATATGACAAATCTGGAGGTTCTTTCCATAGAATCCTCCGCTCTCAGAGATATAGGATTTGTTAAAGAGATGGATAATCTTCAGGAATTTGAATTGTACAATACTTCTGTTAAGAAAATAGACGCACTTTCCGAATGTGCTGACACACTTACAAGCCTTCACCTGCATCAGAATTATCAGATAGAAGACTACAGCGTGGTTTTTGAATGCACCGGGCTTGAGGAACTTGAGCTGTACGTAGATTATGATTTTGACGTGCCGATGGAGGTGCCTGATCTATCCATGATGACGAACTTATATAGTCTTTCCATCGGTAACTATGACCGATTTACAAACCTTAAAAACATCCCATGGATTGAGGAGCTTACCATCTGTGATGCGTATTCCGCAGATTCAGAAGCACTTAAGGGACTGACTAACCTCACCTCCCTAATCCTGCTTGACATGTCCATAGACCCTGCTTTTCTTGAGCCGTTAAAGGACTGCACCAGCCTGACATATCTTGACATGGAAGGCACATTTTTCTGGGGTGATGTAAGCACAATTCTGGATATTCCTAATCTACAGTCATTGTACCTTACGGACGCAGATGTGGGACTGAAGCTCGACACCCTTCCTGTATGTGACAGTCTGTTAATGCTTGACTTGGAAGACACCAATTTCCACAGTCTTAAGGATGATGGTTCATGGGATTATGGTGCAAACCAGACAAGAATAGGTCTGTCGGATAATCTCGAATTTTTTAATGCCTTTCCGAATCTACAGATATTGTATGTGCCTGAGCATGAGCTTGATGATTTGAACTTTATGCAGAATATGCCATATGTATACTACCTTGACATTTCAGATAATTATGTGAGCGACTTATCTCCGCTTCAGGCACTTTCGGATTTGGAAATTGTAATATGTCCTGATAACCCTATACATGACAAAACCGGCATGGATAATGTAATTCGTATTGAGTAATATATATATGTAAAAAAATGAGCCCTTGGAAATGTAGAACATAATCTACAATTCCGCAGAGCGCATTTTTAAATAATTATTATTTGTCAAACTCCATTTCAATCACCGCTGCCGCCATCTTAAGGGCGCGGTAATTTTCCTTGACATCATGGACACGGAAAATGCTCGCGCCCTTAATAAGTCCGATTACATTGGTTGCAATTGTGCCTTCAACTCTCTCATTCTTAGGAAGATCAAGGGTAAGTCCAACCACAGATTTACGGGAAGTTCCAAGGAGTACAGGATATCCCAGAGCACATAACTTCTCCAGTGTATTAATTGCCATAAGGTTATGTTCGTAAGTTTTTCCAAAGCCCACACCGGGATCAAGTATAATCTTATCATCGCTGATTCCTAATTGTTTTGCCTTGCGGATAATTGCCCTGTTGTCCTCAAGATAATCGGACAGAAAATCCGAATACTCAGCCTCTGTGCGATTATGCATAAGGCAGCACGGGACTCCTGCCTTTGCAATAACTTCACCCATGTCAGGGCTGTTAGAATACATAAGCCCCCATATATCATTTATTAAATCCGCTCCGGCTTCAATACCTGCTTTGGCAACACCTGACTTGTAGGTATCAAGGGACACTGGAACATCAAAGCGTTCCTTAAGTGCATGGATAATGGGCGCTACACGGCTAATCTCCTCTTCATCTGATATCATCGTATATCCCGGTCTGGCGGATTCACCGCCTACATCTATCATTGCTGCCCCATCCTTAATCATTTCCTCTGCATGGTACAGAGCTGCATCAAGATTATTATATTTTCCGCCGTCGGAAAAAGAGTCAGGCGTTACGTTGAGAATTCCACAGATATATGCACTGTTTTTCAAATCCAGATTTTTCTTGCCAATTAACATTTTTTATTCCCCTTCGATTAAGTTAAACTTTACTTTATCATTCCTAACACCCGGTCAGCCAGCACATCATTGTGGGCAAATTCACCGCGGCATGCATAGGTCATTGTCTTACTTCCGGGCTTCTTGACGCCCCGCATTGTCATGCACATATGCTCTGCTTCAATAATGACCATGGAACCCTTAGCATGAAGATAATTCATTATTGCATCCGCAATCTGTGTTGTGAGCCTTTCCTGAAGCTGAGGACGCTTCGCATAAGCTTCAACTGTACGGGCAAGCTTACTTAAGCCCGCAACCCTTCCGTCAGGAATATATGCTATATGAGCCTTCCCGTAAAAAGGAAGCAGGTGATGTTCGCACATTGAATAAAAGGTAATATCCTTCTCCAGAACAATCTCGTTAGTATCTGCCGAAAAGGTCTTGGAAAGCACCATTTTAGCTTCTGCATCCGAATTGGATGTGTCAATATCCGTCCTGTCCGAATCAATTCCCGCAAATATTTCCTCATACATTCTGGCTATCCGGTCAGGGGTATCAATAAGCCCCTCTCTTGCAGGATTTTCTCCGATACCCTCTAAAATAAGTCTGACACCTTCTTTTATTTTATCTTTATCCATTCTTCATAAGCCTCTCTTATAGTATTGAGATGGGATAACGAGCCAAAGGCAAGCACAACCACATTTCCATCATTATATGTCACTGCTTTGTTAACAGCCTCGGGTATTGAAATGCAGCTTTCGGCCTGATTGCCATCATAATTATTTGTATTATAATATTCATTCAGGCGTAGTGCCAGCTCATCTGCACTCATAGCCCGTGGATTGTCCGGCGTTGCAATGGTAAATATATGCTCTGCCATAGGTGCCATGAGCTTAATAATGCTGTTATAGTCCTTATCTGCAAAGACACCCATAATATATACCAGCTTACGTCCTGAAAGCTTCTCCGGCGTAAAATATTCCTGCACCGATGCAGCCAGAACCCTCGCAGCCGGTTCATTGTGGGCACCATCCACAAAAAACGGTGGTGTACCGCCCACTCTGCTTAGTCTTCCAAACCACTGTGTTGCTTCAATACCGCCCAAAATATCCTCATTGGAGATATTGTAGCCCATATTGCGCAGAGTTTCAAGACATGAAACAGCAAGGCAGGAATTAATAATCTGATAAGTTCCGTTAAGAGGCAATTTGATATGCCCTATACGTTCATGCTCATATTCGGTATAACTACCTTCATGCAAATCACCATATTGAATTGAGTGTACATCCTTTATATAATCCGAAATGACAAGTCTGCTTCCGGTTTCGTTGCATTTATCCAGGATTACCTTCAACGCTTCCGGTGCCTGAAGCGTTGATACGACGTTAGTTTCCGGCATAATGATTCCAGCCTTATTTTCTGCTATCTCTGTCAGGCTGTTTCCCAGAATTCCCATATGGTCCATACCGATTGATGTAATCACACAGCACAGCGGATGATCGCAGACGTTGGTGGCATCATATGTTCCTCCCATTCCCGTCTCAATTACGGCAAAATCGCATTGCTGTTCATAAAAATACAGATAAGCCGCTGCAGTCTCCAACTCAAATGCTGTAGGCTTATTAAACCCTGCACTTTGAATATCGTCCGATGCCGCAGCCACTCTTTCCATAATCTGTGCAAATTCATCCGGCTTAATGTATTCTCCGTTAATCTGAAATCTTTCCAGATATGTAACCAGAGTTGGTGAAATATATCTTCCCACCTTAAAGCCTGCTTTTGTAAGCACAGTTGATACCATGGCCAGAACCGAACCCTTGCCATTGGTACCGGCTATATGAATTACCTTAAGCTTATTCTGCGGCTCTGAAAGCCTGCTAAGAAGTTGTCTTTCAGTCTCAACTCCCATAATGCTTCCAAGCTTTTCAGCATTATGGATGTAGTCCATTGCCAAATCATAATTCCACTTCATATCTTTAAACCCATATGCCCCATTTAATCAAGCTCATTTATTTCCATTTCCCTGCCATCACGCCATATTCTCTCCAAGTCATAGAAAATACGGTCATCCTTGGAAAAAATATGCACGATTACATCCGTATAATCAAGCAGAATCCATGAAGCGCTGTGATAGCCTTCCACGTTTTTGGGCTCTAGCTTAAGCTTAAAAAGCTCCTCCTTCACATTATCGGCCAAAGCCTGTACCTGGTTAATGTTGTTACCGCTTGCAATAACAAAATAATCAGCAATTACGGAAACATGGCTTATATCAAGAATCTTGATATTCTCTCCTTTTTTGTCATCAAGGGCTTTATATATTATTTTAGTAATTTCTTTAGCGTCCATATAA
Organism: uncultured Clostridia bacterium; assembly: GCA_945836135.1. Classification (GTDB taxonomy): domain Bacteria; phylum Bacillota; class Clostridia; order Lachnospirales; family Lachnospiraceae; genus CAG-882. Next base: position 4,275 of record CAMAKT010000064.1, read on the forward strand.
TACCTCCATATCAGGTTAATGTGTTAAGCTTATCCTTAAGGCTTTTGTAAGCCACAATCGTTGTCTCATCGACAGCAGCATTCTTACTCTTTACATATCCGATGGTGTTTTCCATAATCTCGCATGCACACTGCAATATATCCTTAAAGGCAAGTTCGCGGTAATACGGAAGTCTCGGTGCTTTGTCACGGTTAGGCTCAATATAATCCGCCACATAGATTATTGTATCAAGCAGGCTCATATCTGCACAGCCTGTGGTATGGCATGCTATCGCATGACAAATCTCCTCATCCCTTATTCCATGCTTATACTCAGCGTAATATGCTCCCACCTTGGCATGGAGTAAGTCCGGCTGACGTCTCTCAGCTTCCGTTACGGGAATGCCATATTTTTCACATTTCTCCAATAGGCGTTCTCCCGAGAGATATTTGGCACAGTCATGAAGAAGCCCTGCCATAAATGCCTGTTCCATATCAGTATTGTAACGCATTGCCAGTGATGCAGCTGTATATGCAACCCCCAGGGTATGTTCATAGCGTGTCGGTGTAAGCTTCTTAATCAGACGATTTTTAATAAGTGTAATCTGTTCATTATCCATTGTAATACATACCTGCTTTCCGTGAAATATACTCATATACCGGTTCCGGCAGCATATAGCGTATGCGTCGCAACCGATTACTGTAAGAATCAACATTTCCTTTTAATGTGGAACGTATTGTGCTTGAGCTTATCTCAATCTGCGGTGTATCAATCAGACATACTCTGGCATTGTATTTTTCCTCAAGCATGCACTTAATTTTTGTAAGTTTCTCTGTTGGAACATTATTACGTCCTGCCACTGCCAGGCATGTATGGGCGCAAATTATATCCGGGCGGTACCATTTTTCAAAATTCAGCAGTGAATCCGCTCCCATGATAAAATAGAAATCATTGTCCGGATACAGCTCGTCAAGCTCTGTCATGGTAATTGCCGAATAGCTTGGTCTCTCCTTATCTGCTTCATAGGTAAAAAGCTCAAAGTCAGGGTTATCCGCAATTGCAAGCTTAAGCATCTCAAGCCTTGTATGCTTGTCCGTAACCTCACTTCCCTTGTGGGGTGGGTCTCCGGCAGGCATGAACCATATTTTGTCCAGTCCAAGCTGTGTCAGAGCCTGCTGTGCTATTATCATATGTCCTAGATGCACCGGGTCAAATGTGCCACCCATAATACCTATCCTTGCCATTGCACCAGCTCCTTTTATTTTAATCTAATCCTTAAACAATCTTCCGACCTCAGGAAAATCATACAGCAGACGGTTACACTGTTTGCCAACGTATTTGATAAAATAATCCGAGGATTCTTCCGTTATCATGTATGCCTCATTTATAAGCTTCTCCTGCTTATTCTGCCCATACATATCAATATTATAAGCCAGATTGCTTTTAACCTCATCTGCACTTATTACCATACTGAGTCCTGTTTTTTCCAATATATGCTCCAAAGAATCAGGTAATATTGCCGATTCTTTTTGAATTAGGTCGAATATTTTTCCACTCTCAGGGTAGCTTCTGTATAAATGGTAATCCCATATAAGGCACTGATTTCTGTATTCCCTGCGGAATGCCTCCAAGTCCGAACCATATTTTTTACGGGCCGGGGCATATAGCAGGCGGCAGTTAAAAATATCCACCAGAATATGCATGGCATAGCCATCAAGGAAATCTCTGCATGCAGTATTTAAAGCATCACCGCAGACTGTTATTTTCCTGCTGTGTTCAAAATAGAAGCTGCGCAGGCTGTCATACCATAGCTTCATTGGTTCCTCTTCAAATATGGTTCCCCATTCTGTATTTTTCTGGAGATAATGACTCTTTTCCTTCATTACCTTGTCAAAATTATTTCTTGCATGAACACAATCCGGTGAAATATTTGCAAGCAAAAATAATCCCGGATTTTCGACGGGATTATTCCTTAAATATTCCTTTGCTATGATAAGATGTGTCATTGAATAGGACATAAATGCCTCCGGATTTTACTCACGATTCGCAATAAATATTCCTGCGCATACCAGCACAAGGGCACCTATACAGCTTATGCCAAGAGCCGCCGTCTCATTAAGCAACAGTGCCGAAAGAAATACGCCGCATAATGGATTTACAAATCCGTAAATGGCCACCTTGGATACCGGATTGTACTTAAGCAGCAGTCCCCATATTGTGTATGCTGCAGCAGATACAAAAGCAAGATACAGTAGAACAAGTATTCCATTCAGTGAAAACACTGTAATCCTTCCGCCCATACAATATCCGATAATTATCATAATCAGTCCTCCAATTAGGAACTGATAACCGCTTAGAACTACCGGGTTTTCTTTTCGGGAGAAAATCTTAATACATGAGGATGACACTGCATATGCAACCGTTGACAATATGATAAATCCATCACCAATCATTGTAAAGGGAGTAAGTCCTGTTTTCAACCCATTTAAATTAACCAGAATTATACCTGCAATTCCAATTAGACTGCCAATCAGTTTATTTGAGGTCATCTTTTCACTTCTGAAAATAAAGCAGGACACAAATATGCAGGCAAATACCTCTACGCCAACAACAATGGCTGCCTTAACGCCTGTGGTGTGGGCTACTCCTATATAGAACAGAATATACTGTACCACGGTCTGCAGCATTGCCAGGAGCAGTACATTTCCCCAGGAACTATTTTTAGGAAACAGAAATTTTCTGCTGATGATGCTGCCGAAGATGATTGCCAGAATACCTGCAAGGGTAAATCTAAGTCCCGCAAAGAGAATCTGGGTGGAGGAATCAGCCCCGTCTATGGCAAAGAGCTTATATCCTATCTTAATTGTGGAGGCTGCACTGCCCCACAGTATACAGCAGAATACGGCAAGACAGCCTAAAATATATTTGTTTGTTAATAATTTATCTTTGCTCATACATTCATACTTCTTATCTGTTATCTAGGTAACTCTATCTTGCGGTTTTTCTTGTCCGGTGCCTGCTTGTAGAGAACAATCTTCTTGCCGATTACCTGCACCACTTCGGAATGAGTACGCTCAGAAATTATCTGAGCAATTTCATTTGGGTCATCAATACAATTCTTAAGTACACTTACCTTTATTAACTCTCTCTTATTAAGTGCCTCATTAAGAGCTTCCGTAAGTTCCGGTGTAAGTGACGATTTACCTATCTGAAAAATAGGATCCGTGGTCATGGCAATGCTTTTTAAAAATGCGCGTTGTTTTGTATTCATAATTGCTGTTATTTCCTTTCTGGTATATTTATATTTGTAGCTGAACAGTTGGGGATTATATAATCCCCAACGTCCGGGGTATAAATCAAAAATAAAAGTCAAACTCCATATATTCGCCAAGGCGCACCGTGTCGCCCTCCTCAATTCCCATCTGTGTAAGCTGATCAATAATGCCATTTTCCTTTAGGAAACGCTGGAAGAAAGCAAAGCCCTTCTCATCATCAAGGTTAGTGTAGCCCAGCATTCTTTCGATTTTCTCACCCTCCACAACATAGACATGATTGGTCTCCTTGTATACATTAAGGCTGGCTTCCTTGTCGTACATTTCCTCAGGGAAATATTCACGCTCGAATACCACCGGCTCCTTGTCCAGTGTGTCGAGCATCTTCTTAACCTTGTATAAGAGTTCCTTAACACCCTTTCCGGTTACAGCCGATATAGGATATACCTCAATACCTTCCGGCTCAAAGGTGTCCTTAAGGCGCTTTACCGGGTCTTCACCGTCACCTGCATAGATTGCGTCAATTTTGTTAGCGGCAATTATCTGCGGGCGCTTTAAAAGCTCCGGGTTGTAAGCTGCAAGCTCTGCGTTAATTGTTCTAATATCCTCTACAGGGTCACGACCTTCCGTTCCTGCTGCATCCACAATATGAATAATTACCTTGGTTCTTTCAATATGGCGCAGGAACTCATGGCCTAAGCCGATGCCCTCCGACGCTCCCTCAATCAGTCCCGGAATGTCTGCAATAACGAAGCCGTCGGTGCCTTCAAGGTCTACCACTCCCAGATTCGGGTTAAGCGTTGTAAAATGATAATTTGCAATCTTTGGCTTGGCATTGGATACACGGGAAAGAAAGGTTGACTTACCAACATTAGGAAATCCTACCAGACCCACATCCGCAATAACCTTAAGCTCTAAGCGGACTGTAAGCTCCTTTGCCTCCTGTCCCGGCTGGGCATATTTCGGAACCTGCATGGTAGGAGTTGCATACCATTTGTTTCCTCTTCCGCCTCTGCCGCCCTTTAAAATCACCTCACGGTTGTTGCCGTTACTCATATCAGCAATAACCTTGCCGGACACGTCATCATATATTACCGTACCCTCAGGAACCTTAATTATAAGGTCCTCGCCGTCCTTGCCGTGGCACAGTGCCTTTCCTCCCTCAGAACCGCTCTCTGCCACATATTTTCTTATATGTCGAAACTCGTTAAGAGTATTGAGTCCTTTGTCAACTTCAAAAATAATATCGCCGCCTCTGCCGCCGTCACCGCCGTCAGGACCGCCCGCCGCAACGAAAAGCTCCCTTCGAAAGCTTACATGTCCGTCGCCGCCCTTACCTGATTTGATAAATATAGTCGCTCTGTCTGCGAACATAAAAACACCTCTTTCCTCTGCTATCTGTCCTGTGTGCATTATTCTAACAGCACAACACGCTGCTGTACCGTATTGATATTATGCCACACAAAATAAAACATCTGTCTTTGAAGAAAAAAGGCTTCAAACCACAATGATTTGAAGCCCATAATAATCACCTCGCCGCATCACGGCCGTGTGAAATTAGTTGTTTGATTCAACAGGGTATACAGAAACCTGCTTTTTGTCTCTGCCCTTTCTCTCAAACTTAACAACGCCGTCAACAAGAGCGAATAATGTATCATCACCGCCGATGCCTACGTTGTTGCCCGGATGAATCTTGGTACCACGCTGTCTGTAGAGAATGTTACCGGCTAATACGAACTGTCCGTCAGCTCTCTTAGCACCTAATCTCTTAGACTCGGAATCTCTTCCGTTCTTTGTAGAACCAACACCCTTTTTATGAGCGAAAAACTGAAGGTTCATTCTTAACATGCTTACACCTCCTCGAATGTAATGGATAGATACTTCTTGTTTTCTTCATAAATACCTGTGATTCCCAGCACAAAGGACTTAAGCAAAAGCTGCGAAGCCTCACTGTAACCGGAATCCAGCGAAAATACAATCACGGCATTCTTCTCATCCTGCTCACCTGAATAAGAGTCATCAGTAAGCTCTTCAATGGAATTGATGGTGTTAAACACCAGAACCGAAATTGCTGCACAGACAATATCCTTACCTTTCTTTGCAAAGCCTGCATGGTCTTCACATCGAAAGCCCGTTATATCGCCTGTCTTATTCTTATAGACTGTTATCTTAGTCATTGGATATTCCTAATTAAGCGTTAATCTTTTCAATCTTAACCTTAGTGAATAACTGTCTGTGACCATTCTTCTTGTGGTAACCGGTCTTTCTCTTATACTTGTAAACGATAACCTTTCTGTCCTTGCCCTCAGCAACAACGCTTGCTGTAACTGTAGCACCGGCAACTGTTGGATTACCAACCTTGACATCAGCATCATTTACTAAGAGAACCTGATCGAATGTAACTGTCTCGCCTACGGCATTGCCAAGCTTCTCAACCTTGATTACATCGCCCTCAGATACCTTGTACTGCTTTCCACCTGTTGCAATAATTGCGTACATAAGTGTTCCTCCTATATAATTACTCGCCAGTTATGGTGCATCACATATACAGTAAAAACCATATATGGACAGACTTATAACCTCACTGTGCGGCACACTAGAATATAATAATATGCGTCCCAGAAAATGTCAAGTATTTTTTAAGTAACTTTAGAATATTATTTTCTACGCCTCAACCACCGGATTGTTTCTAAAATATTCCATAAGAAGTTCCACCATCTCAATATTGATTTCCTTCACTACGGTGCATTCCTTATACATCGGATATTCTCCGGCACCGCTTGCCCGGTAATTATTAAGGCACAGCGTAAATTCCTGTTCCTGTTTAACAGGCTTACCCTCATATTCCAGTCTTACTATACGGCTGCCCAGCGGTTTTGTTGGATCAATTTCATAGTCAACTCCTGCAAAATAATCGTAATTATAATGCTCAACCTTAGGACTTAGGAAGCTTTCCGATATTGTCAGCTTACCTTTCGCATCATAGGCAAAATACTCGGCACTGCGCTCCATGGCAAGCTTTAAGTTCTTACCTGTAATCTTAAGAACAACAAGCGTGTTCGGGAATGGGTAGGTAGCAATTATATCTCTTGTGCTTACCTTCTCCCTGAAACCTGCAATCTCATTGGCAAGTCCCACCGCCGATACCTGTGCCCCTGAAAAATAAAGCTGTACACGGTTGATAAAATCCGCAATCGTAGTGCCGTTATATGCCATATCAAGCTTGTCCGACGGAACAAGGGCACGGCTTAGGGTGCCGATTGGCTCATTAAGCCATTCCTGAACCTTGTTCTCGTAAGGCAGGTATTTGTCATACAGAGTTTCTCCAATCTGATTTATTTCATCTGCTTTCTGATTTTTTTCATATTTTCCTTTAATAGGTGGTTCTTCAATAATGGGCATTGCTAACTTTGCAGTATTATAATCTGCCTTAATTTTTCGAGAAGTCACCATAATATTATTATGGTTAACCATTTGCTTGTTATTGCATTTATCTGTATCAGTTTGCACTTCAATTTCAATATAGTGATATTCCTTCGCCGCATCCAGAGGCTGTACAACATATGTTCTGTGCCCTGTAGATTTGGAGACAATATATCTTCCGTCCACTGACATATGCTGGTGACCGGTGAGGAGCACATCATAGCTTAATTCCTCACAGATTTTGTATCCGATATTTTCCGTGGAGTCCGTAAGCCTCTCTCCTGTGGCAAGGTCACATTCAAAACCACCATGGTAAATACATATATTAAGGTCTGTCTTTCCCTTAAGTTCCATAAGAGCCTTCTTGGCCTCGGCAAAAGGATCAACAACCTTAATCCCCTCAAGGTTCTCTTGCTTTTCCCATATATTGATATAATCTGTCACAATTCCTACAATTCCTACGCGAAGACCGTTTGGCATAACCTTAATATCATATGAATACAGATGCCTTCCCTCTTCATCAAGAATATTCTGGCATACACATCTTCCCCTGTGGTTTCTGATATATTTGTTCTGATAATCCAGTCCGTAATTAAAATCATGATTGCCAAGAGTATAATAATCATATCCGCAGTCATTCATTATATCCGCCAGCACCTTTGAATCCTTGAGCACATGATTGGTATAGTAGGAAAAAGCATTGCCCTGAAGCACATCTCCTCCATCAATAATAAGTGTGTTCTCATCCTTTTTCCAATTAGAAACACAAGAAAACAGACCCACATTCTTAGGAAGCGTATCACCGTAGGTGGTAGGATAAAAATAGCCATGGGTGTCTGAGGTGAAATAAATTCTAAGCTTTTTATTATTCATAAATATCCTCATTTCGGTAGTTATTTCCACATAGCAGTCAACAGGAAGTTAACGTATAATATTACTTTTAATCTTCCCGATTGATATGTACCTGTCTATGACATACCGGATATCAGTGCCCTCCGGAGCCGTAGTAATAGGGTCTCCTGTCAATGTAAGTGAAAATGAGCCATCCGGATTATCCTCTCTCTCATAATGGTCGGCATAGAATTCCATAGGCGCAATCTTTGCATCCCAGATAATTCCCTCAAGCTCGTCAAGTGTACATCCCGGGAAATTCACATTCCAGATTTCATTTGTCGCCGGCATATTGTCGATGAGTTCTTTTGTAATGGAAAGGATATGTTCATCCACAACATCATATACATCATTCATTTCCTTTGAAAATGCTATTGCAGGTATACCTGCCCTCAAAGCTTCCAACGCAGCTCCTACGGTTCCGGAATACAGAATATCGTATCCACAGTTGTAACCGTAATTAATGCCTGAAAATACAATATCAGGACGCCCAGGCATAAGATAATTCAGAGCAACCTTAACACAGTCCGCCGGAGTACCGCCCACACTGTAGGCATTCACTGCTGCTACAGGAAAGTCTGCCTGCTTAACCTTAATATCACCTCTAATTGTAATCTTCTGTGACATGGCGCTGCACTGCGCATCCGGCGCCACTACCCATACCTCACCAAGCTTGGCAGCCAGCGAAACCAGACGTATTATGCCCTCTGAGGTTATTCCGTCATCATTAACAACAAGTATTCTCATCATATTCCTCCATGTCCTTTAAGCTTTTGTTACAGCACCATCTTTTAATATATATGATTCACCGTATTCCGGAAGAATGCGCTGTCCTGCCTTAGCGGAAGCTACCTGCTCCGGACGGAAGCTGTGCAGCGGAATAAGTGTCTTAGGTGCAATGGTATCAATCATCTTTCTTAAATAATATGGCTTCGAATGTCCGCCTAAGCCCCTGTAATCATACAGAACATCACATATCTGAAGGAACTCTTTCATTTTATCAAAGGAAGGGTCATATGCCCCGAGAGGTGCCCCGTCCATATGAATATAACGTGATGTAATATTTTTAAGGTCGGTGAGTTCATACATATCAGCATAATCAAGCTGAAGTGCATATTTTGACGGTTCAGAGAACACCTCTTCTCTGTTAACCAGCTTCCAAGTCGAAGGCAGCCCTGCCTTGCACACTCTCGCTCCGGAACTTTCTGCTTCGCGGTAGGTTTCCTCATACACTGAAATCTCATCATCAGGATAGAATGCAGCAACATAGT
>CAMAKT010000065.1 GCA_945836135.1 uncultured Clostridia bacterium
AAAAGTACCAAAGTCTGTACAATGTTAAAAACAGTCAGAAGGGTCCGATAGAGGGCAGTATGTCCTGATATTCCGAGTATTCTGTCTGTAATATCGGTATGATTGATAAATTCATTGCTGACTAAAGCATTGCGTCTGTAAAGCCAAAAGCTTTGGAATGTTGGAATATTCCATTGTGCGGCAGTTTTTCTGGCAAAGAAATGAAGCATGTAGTCCGGGTTATCAAAAAAATATTTTATACGATTATTAATAAATTCTTTTGAGTATGAATCGGCTGCATCATAATTGCCGTTACTTTCTGTATAGATACTTACAAATTTATCCGTATACCAGCCCGGAGGGTTGTTTTCCCTTTCATCCAGACCTAAAGCAATGAAACTGGATGCAGGCAGTCCGTCTGACGGTTCACAGCCGGTAATCTTTTCAAGTGTCGTTGTAAGAAAAAAAGAGGCAGTCAGATAAAGCGGTATTATTAATAGCAGTGCGATGAAGGAGCTTCGATGTGACCTTCTGATAACATCCACAAACAATATGAGAATGAAAGCAATCAATGCGATGAGATAGTTCGACTTCACAAAAACGGACAAAATTATCGCAACTACTGCTCCTGCCAGCTTATAAGCATTATTTTGTTTTATGTGTTCAAGAAGCAGGCAGAATGACAAAAAAGTGAGGGAAAGTCCTATTAATGTTCCGTATACAAATGTAATATATAAGAATAGCGGAATAAATAACACTGTGCTTATACATGAAATGGCGGCCAGTTTACGGCTGTCAGTCAGCGCATATGCTATTCTTTGCACGGTGAACACGATTAGTGCCAGACTGAGCACGTTAATAAACTGGAAGAACATGTAATTAAACCCACCGGTAAATGGTATTAGCATATATATTAATAGTACTATGCCATTCTGGTTAGGATAAGTATTCATATATTGTCCCGGAAAAAACGCAGAAAAATCACCATTGTACATTTGGGATGCAATATGAAGAATATGTGCCTGGTCAGCAAAAGGGAAAGGGGTATTCTTGGTGCATATAATCCACCACATACCTGTTATCATAACAAACACCGGGGCATAGTTCGCCATATGGATAATTACGGTATCGAAAATCTTTGTATGTGATAGAAAATGAATACAGCTAATACAGATAGCAGAGAAAATCAGTATAATACCAAGATGAAGTAAGGCATTATCCGGAACATAGTAAACAAATTCCATGTTTTGGTGACTTGATGGTGAGATATAACTTGTAGAAAAGATACTGAGCAGAAAAAGATAGGATACGATTATACCAAAAAAGCAGTATACTATATAGCTGCAATATTGTGTGAATTTATTTAAAAATTTATGCATCTCATTCTCCATTTAAAAATAGAATTATTGTATTTTCATACATCTGATTATAGATATATTAAGATTCAAAATCAAGGAAAAAGAGTCAGATAGTCAAACGGGAGATTACATAAACAGAAATATCATTGACAAAAACAAATAATAAAATGTAATATTGCATTATATTAACAAGAGGACGTGGTAAACTATGAAGACAATTATTTTAGCAGGTGGATTCGGAACACGTATCAGTGAGGAAAGCCATCTTAAACCTAAGCCGATGATTGAAATTGGTGGTATGCCCATGCTGTGGCATATTATGAAGATTTATTCCCATTATGGATATAATGATTTTGTTATTTGTCTTGGTTATAAGCAGTACATGGTGAAGGAATTTTTTGCGGATTATTTTCTTCACACCTCGGATGTCACCTTTGACCTGGCAAATAACGATATGATTGTGCACAATGTAAAGGCCGAGCCGTGGAAGGTGACACTGGTTGACACGGGACTCAAGACCATGACCGGAGGAAGAATCAAGAAGGTACAGGAGTACATCGGGAACGAGCCTTTTATGCTTACCTACGGCGATGGTGTGTCGGATGTGGATGTTAATAAGCTTGTGGATTTTCATAAATCTCATGGTAAGCTTATGACTATTACGGCAATTAATATCGGGCAGCAGTTCGGTGCTCTGGATGTGAGGGAGGATGGCGTAATCACGTCGTTTCGCGAGAAGCACGACCTGGACGGCAGAGTCATCAACGGAGGCTTTATGGTGTGCCAGCCGGAAATCTTTGACTATATTGACGGGCCGGAAACTGTGTTTGAAAAGGAACCCCTCGAGAGACTGGTATCCGAGGGACAGCTCATGGCATATCATCACCCGGGCTTCTGGAAGAACATGGACACCCAGAGGGATAAGCAGAAGCTGGAAGCAATGTGGGAGAGCGGACAGGCACCATGGAAGTTGTGGGAGTGAAGACAGGATTATTTAAATATCATAAGAGGTCTATAAGTTCTAAAAGGGGGTACGGGCATGGATTGGAAAGAAATATTTAGCTTTTATAAAGACAAGAGAGTACTTGTGACAGGGCATACAGGCTTTAAAGGAAGCTGGATGTGCCGTTGTCTTGAGCTTGCAGGAGCGCAGGTGTGCGGCTATGCACTGGAGCCGCCTACGGACCCTTCTTTGTATGTTCTGTCCGGTCAGGGCAGTAGGATGGAATCGGTAATAGGTGATATCAGGGACTTGGACAGGCTTGACAGTGTATTTGAAAGCTTCAGACCGGAGATAGTTATTCATATGGCTGCGCAGCCCATTGTGAGAGAATCCTATAAGAACCCTGTGTATACCTTTGAGACCAATGTTATGGGAACTGTGAATATATGTGAGTGTGTGAGACGTTATGGTGTGCGTTCCTTCTTGAATGTCACTACGGATAAGGTGTATGATAACAAGGAGAGGGCAGAGGAGGGCTATAGGGAGGATGAACCTCTTGATGGCTATGATCCGTACTCCAACAGCAAATCCTGTTCAGAACTGGTAACACACAGCTATGCACGGTCGTTTTTTAATGATATGGGTATTGCCGTGTCCACAGCAAGAGCCGGCAACGTAATCGGTGGCGGTGATTTTGCAGCGGACAGAATAATACCTGACTGCGTAAGGGCGGCGCTTGCAGGGCAGACTATAATTGTGCGAAATCCTGCATCCGTCAGACCATATCAGCATGTGCTTGAGCCTGTGGCAGCATATCTTATGATTGCCATGGAGCAGTACAATAAGCCGGAACTGGCGGGCTGGTATAATGTGGGACCTGATGATAAGGACTGTATTAATACAGGGGAGCTTGTGGAGTGTTTTGTAAGATACTGGGATGGCGCAAAATGGAAGACGCAGGGGGACGGTGGACCTCATGAGGCGGGATTCCTTAAGCTTAACTGTGATAAGCTTAAGAGAACCTTTGGATGGAAGCCACAGTGGAATATTGATACGGCGGTGGCTAAGACGGTGGAGTTTTCCAAATTGCTTAAAGAATATGAGATTGACAGAGAAGTACAGGCTGGGAATGTACAGAATAAGCGTACACAGAACATGAATGCAGGGAGCAAGACTGTGCTTGAGAACGCAATCATAGAATGTATGGACAGACAGATTAAGGAGTATATGAATGTTTGAGAATAAGAGTGAAGAACAGGCAAGACAGATGATTCTTGATATGGTAAGGGAGTATTGCGATACCTATCATGACAATGAGAAGGAATACAGGGAGGGAGACAGACTGCCTTATGCTGCCAGAGTATATGACCATGAGGAGATGGTGAATCTGGTGGATTCCTCACTGGAATTCTGGCTGACTTCAGGAAGATATACGAAGCAGTTTGAAAAGCAGCTTTCTGAGTATCTGGGAGTGCGTTTCTGCAGTCTGGTTAACTCGGGCTCCTCTGCAAATCTGCTGGCGTTTATGGCACTTACATCACCTCTTTTGGGTGAAAGGGCGGTTAAGCGCGGGGATGAGGTTATTACCGTTGCGGCGGGTTTTCCTACCACGGTGAATCCTATTATCCAGTATGGTGCGGTACCGGTATTTGTGGATGTGACAATACCACAGTATAATATTGATGTGACTAAGCTGGAGGGGGCACTGTCGGAGCGCACCAAGGCAGTTATGATTGCCCATACTTTAGGCAATCCATTCGACCTGCAGGCAGTGAAGACCTTTTGTGACCGACATGGACTGTGGCTTGTGGAGGATAATTGTGATGCTCTTGGTTCACAGTATGTCATTGACGGCGAAAAAAGATATACCGGAACAATAGGTGATATAGGAACCAGCAGTTTTTATCCGCCTCATCATATGACCATGGGTGAGGGCGGTGCAGTGTATACGGACAATCCTCTGCTCAACAAGATAATTCGTTCACTTAGGGACTGGGGGCGTGACTGCGTATGCGCTTCGGGACAGGACAATATGTGCGGACACCGTTTTGATGGGCAGTACGGACAGCTTCCTAAGGGTTATGACCACAAGTATGTGTATTCACATTTCGGCTACAATCTCAAGGCCACGGACATGCAGGCAGCAGTTGGCTGTGCCCAGCTTAAGAAGCTTCCTGACTTTGTGCAGAAGAGAAGAGAGAACTTTGCCTTTTTGTATGAGGGCCTTAAGGATTTGGAAGAGTATTTCTATTTGCCGGAGGCTGTGGACTATTCCGAGCCGAGCTGGTTTGGCTTCTGCCTTACCTGCCGACAGGGAACGGATAAGAACAAGGTAGTGGAATATATAGAAAGCTGCGGTGTTCAGACAAGAATGCTGTTTTCCGGTAATCTTATCAAGCAGCCATGCTTTGACGGCATGAGAGAGACAGGCGGTTACCGTGTAGCAGGGAACCTTGAGAATACGGACAGGATTATGGAAGGCACTTTCTGGGTAGGAGTGTATCCGGGAATGACCAAGCAGAAGCTTGAATATATGATAAAGGTGATTCACGCTGCAGTGCAGCAGTAGAATACGGAGGATTGCATGAAGGTTAAGGTATCTGACTATATTGCCGGACTGGCGGCAGAGCTTGGAATAGAATATGTATTTACGGTGACGGGAGGAGGAGCCATGCATCTTAATGACTCCTTCGGTCACAGCAGGAAGCTTAAGTGTATCTACAACCATCATGAGCAGGCATGTGCAATCGGGGCGGAGAGTTATGCCCGGATTGCGGGCAAGCCTGCTCTTTTGTGTGTTACTACGGGGCCGGGAGGCACCAATGCACTTACGGGGGTGCTGGGGGCATACTTGGACTCTATTCCCATGATTGTTATTTCCGGGCAGGTTCGATATGACACCACGGCAAGGAGCACGGGGCTGAATATACGTGCCATGGGTGACCAGGAATTCGACATTACCAAGGCTGTGGCTTCCATGACGAAGTACTGCGAGATGGTGACTAAACCGGAGATGGCAGCATACACATTGAAGAAGGCATATCATATTGCCACCACGGGAAGACCGGGACCATGCTGGCTTGACATACCACTCAATGTCCAGGGGGCTTATGTGGACACGGAGGAGCTTATAGACTACACACAGGAAAGTGAGGAGTATGCAGCATATACAGCCACACTACCGCCAAAGCCGTCAAGAGAGATGGTTATGCAGATAATTCATAAGATTAAAGAGTCCAAGCGTCCTGTTCTTAATGTGGGAAACGGCATACGCATTGCGGGAGCCGCAGATGTGTTTGAGAGAGTAAAGAAGCTGCTTAACATTCCGGTGGTAACGGGATGGAACAGCATAGATTTGTGTGCCGACGACGAGGAACTGTATGTGGGACGAGCAGGGATAATGGGTGACAGACCCGGCAATTTTGCGGTGCAGAACAGTGACCTTTTTTTGTCCATAGGAAGCAGACTGAGCATAAGACAGGTGGGATACAACTATAAGTCATGGGCCAGAGAAGCATACACGATTGTTGAGGATGTGGACAGCGAAGAGCTTAAGAAGCCTACGCTTCATGTGGATATGCCTGTGTGGGCGGACGCCCTTGATTTGTTATGCCTTATGGAGGAATGCCTCAAGGATGAGGTTAGTGAGGACGGGGTTTTATTCCCGCATACTGACTGGCATGATACCTGCCTTAGCTGGAAGAGGGACTACCCTGTTGTGCAGGAAAAACATTATGCGGAGTGCATTGAAGAAGGTCATTCCTATGCCAATGTGTACGCATTCATTAAGGAATTGAGCAGAAGGCTCAAACCGGGACAGGTTACGGTGGTTGGAAACGGTTCAGCCTGTGTGGTTGGAAGCCATGCATATGTTATTAAAGAAAACCAACGATTCATCATTAATTCTGCTGTGGCATCAATGGGCTATGATCTTCCTGCTGCAATCGGAGCATGGGTGGCAGAAAACAGTAGTAATTTATATAAGAAGTGTGATATAATAAAAGATAATGTTCGTGATATTATATGTATTACCGGGGATGGAAGCATACAGATGAATCTTCAGGAGCTTCAGACTATTATACATCACAGAATGGACATGAAGATATTTGTTATAAATAATGGAGGATACCATTCCATACGTCAGACCCAGAAAAACTTTTTCGGGGAGCCTCTTGTGGGAATCGGCGAGGACAGCGGGGACTTAAGCTTTCCTGATATGAGCAAGCTTGCATGGGCTTACGGCTATGAATACCGGAGAATATGCAACAATAAGCAGTTTGAGATTCTTGATGAGGTACTTTCCCTTGATGGGCCGGTTATCTGTGAGGTTTTTGTTACAAGGGGACAGAATTTCGAACCTAAGTCCGCAACCAAAAGGCTTGATGACGGAAGTCTTGTTTCGGCACCCCTTGAGGATCTGGCGCCGTTCCTGCCTAAGGAGGAGCTGGACAGGATTATGATAATTCCACCATATGACGGCAAATAGCATTGATTGAAACGAGGATTAAAGTGAGAAGGGCATATATTACAGGAGCCACCGGCGCAATCGGAATGGCACTTACGGCAAAGCTTCTTAAAGAGAATGTCAATGTGACGGTATTTCTTCGCAAGGGTTCAGACAGAAATGACCGTTTTGACATATTTGCGGACGAGCAGAACAGCGGCAGGCTTAAGCTGGTGTATTTGGATTTGAAGGAACTCGCCGCATATTGTGCAGAAGAGCATGAAGAATGCCGACAGGATGATGTGTTTTATCATTTTGGCTGGAGCGGTACCTTCGGAGCGGCGCGAAGTGACAGAAAGCGTCAGCAGGATAACATAGAATATACACTTGATGCGGTGAGGCTGGCAGTACGCCTTGGCTGTGGGAGATTTGTGGGCGCCGGTTCACAGGCTGAATACGGAAGGAGGGACGGAGTGCTTACTCCGGATACTCCGGCTGCACCTGAGAATGAGTACGGAAAAGCCAAGCTGGAGGCGGGCATTAAGAGCCGAGAATTGTGTGAAAAGCTTGGTATTATGCACTGTTGGGTGCGAATATTAAGCGTGTATGGACCTTACGATGGCGATGATACCATGATTATGTCGACCATCAGTAAGCTTATGCTGGGGCAGGAAGTACCTCTTACGGAGGGAATACAGCTATGGGATTACCTATACTCAGAGGATGCTGCTGATGCCATGTACCGGATTGGAGAGCTTGCATATACGAATAAGTCCAAGCTGTACTGTCTTGCAAGCGGAGAAGGGAGGCCCCTTAAGGAATATATCCTTAAGTTGTGCAGGCAGGCAGGAGCCGATGAAGCGCTTCTTAAGTTTGGCGCTGTTGCGTATACGCAGACACAGGTTATGAGGCTTGAGGCAGATATACATGCACTTACTGAAGATACGGGCTTTAGAGCACGGACTGCCTTTGAGGATGGAATAAATAAGACGATAGACTGGAGGAAGAACTTTGGGAGAGTTCGGAAAGAAAAAGATTAGCATTATGGTTCCGTGCTATAATGAGGAAGAGAATGTTATACCGATGAGTGAGGCTCTGGTGGATATTATGACCAGGGAGCTTAGTCAGTACGATTATGAGATAATATTTATAGATAACTGCTCACAGGACAGGACGAGGGAATATCTTGAACAGATTTGCGCTAAGAATAAGCGTATCAAGGCTATTTTCAATGTAACTAACTTCGGACAGTTCAATTCGCCGTTCTATGGGTTATGTCAGACAACGGGAGATTGTGCAATCTCAGTGTGCTGTGACTTTCAGGACCCGGTTGAGATGATACCGAGATTTGTTGAGGAATGGGAGAAGGGCTACAAGATTGTCAGCGGAATAAAGAGCCACAGCAAGGAAAATAAGTTTGTATATATGCTTAGAACCATCTACTACAAAATGATACGCAAGATGTCGGATGTGGAGATGATTGAGCATTTTACCGGATTCGGGCTGTATGACAAGACTTTTATCCATCTGTTAAGACAGCTTGATGACCCGATGCCGTTTATAAGAGGTATCGTGGCCGAATATGGATTTAAGCGTAAGGATATTGAGTATACACAGCCGAAGCGCCGTGCGGGTAAGACAAAGAACAATTTTTATTCGCTGTATGATGCTGCAATGTTGAGCATAACGTCCTATACCAAGGTGGGCTTGAGACTTGCTACTTTTTTCGGATTTATAGCCTCGGCTTTGTCATTGCTTGTTGCGATTATCTATTTGGTGTATAAGCTGACACACTGGTACAGCTTTACGGCAGGAACGGCACCTATTGTAATAGGTATTTTCCTCATCGGTTCGATACAGCTTTTTTTCATTGGGCTTATCGGTGAGTATGTGTTAAATATCAATAAGCGCGTTATTCACAGACCTTTGGTTGTTGTGGAAAAGACCATTAATTTTGACAATGCACCGATTCCTGTGGCAGGAACCACAACTGAGTCGGTATTTGAAGAGGAGGAGACTGATGGCAGAGAATAAGCAGCGGGATATACCTGTGGTTATTTTTCATCAGGGATGTCCTAAGCATCTTCCTTACAGCGTAAGGTCAGCAGAAAGGCACAATAAGAGAGTTATTCTGCTGGGTGATGAGGCTAATAAGCATGTTGCAAAGGAGTGGTATGACAGCGGCAGACTCAGCCTTGACAGGTACAAGGAGTTTGAAAAGGTATTTGTAAATTATTCGACGTACAGTGATTTCTTTTCACTGATATGTTTTAAGAGATATTTTTTGTATTTTGAGCTCATGAAAGAGCTGGGCTTTGAACGTATAATGGTAGCTGAGAGTGATTTGTACAATTGTGCTGATTACAGCACGATACCATCACTTTGTGATGCCTATGCAATGGTATCCACAATTGAAGGGCAGGATAAGAATTACGGCTGGAGCTCATGCTGTCACTGCTCATATTGGACCAGGGAAGCACTTGATGATTTCCTTATTTTTTGTCAGAATACTTTTGAGAACAACAGGGCACTTCTTGAGGAAAAGTGGAACTACCATAAGGAACATTCTCTTGCAGGCGGAGTCTGCGATATGACACTTGTATATCTGTGGATGAAGGATAAGCCTAATGTGCTTAACTCGGCACTTGTCTTTGATGGCGGAACGATAGATCAGAATCTTTGCGACAGAGTAAACTATAATGAAAATGAATACAAGTATAATTCATTTGCAAAGATTAAGAAATATGTTATTAAGAAGGATGCTGACGGAATGCGTTATCCGTATCTCGAAGCTGTGGATGGAAGTCTTGTGAAGGTATATGCAATTCATTGTTCAGGACGCGGTAAGGCAGCGATAGCGGCTTTTGACAAAGGTTATGGGGCAGTGTGTATGTCACAATTGCTGGCACTTTTTAAGATGCGTATAGGCAGTCTTAAAGCCAAGCTTCTTGGCCATTAGCAGAACATAGGTGAGGAAACGTAAATGAAGGAAATTATTGGTAAGATAATTAAGTCGTGGGCAGCCACGGAAGGTAATGTGAACACCACGGCGGAGATATTGGACTGGGTTAACAGGTTGAACAGGGAAGCTAAGGTCAGCATTACGGAATGTGAAGCCGGAGACAACAGCTTTTGGTTTTATGACGATTATGTCGGGGAAATCCATAACAGAAAACGCTCCTTTTTTTCCATTACGGGAATACAGCGCTATGAGAACAATAAGCTGGTTGCGGAGCAGCCGATTATCGTACAGCCGGAGATAGGCTATCTTGGCATAATCTGTAAGGAGATTGACGGAGTAGTTAATTTTCTCATGCAGGCAAAAATAGAACCGGGCAATGTCAATGTCATTCAGATATCGCCTACGATACAGGCCACCAAGAGCAATTATACAAGACGGCACGGCGGTGTGCTTCCGAATTATTTTGATTATTTTTATAATTCAAAGAGATATACAGTCATATATGACCAGATTCAGTCCGAGCAGGCGGGACGTTTCTATAAGAAACGTAATCGCAATATTATTATGCTGCTTGACGAGGACATAGAGGTGCTTCCTAATTACAAATGGATGACGTTGGGGCAGATTAAGCAGCTTATGAAGCTTGATAATCTTGTCAATATGGATACCAGGACGGTTCTTGCCGGAATTCCGCTTACAAACTGCGGATTTTCAAGGGAGGAACTTGCCGAAATTGAGGGAGTATTTACTGATAAGGCTTTCTTCCGGTCAATATTTACCGGAGGAATTACAGCTAATATGTCTGTCATATACCAGTTCCTTAATAACTATAAGATGTTTGAGGAAAAGAAGACTGTACTTGTACCACTTAATCAGCTTCGCGACTGGACGGTGGATGATACAGGGGTGACATGCAACCATGAGGCGGACTATATGGTGCGCTACTATGATATAGATATCACGGGCAGAGAGGTAAGACAGTGGAGCCAGCCGTTGTTTAAAGCAATCGGTAAGGCAACCTTCGGACTTATTACCCGTGTTGTCGACGGCAAAAAGGAATTCCTTGTGGCGGGCAGGCCGGAGATGGGCTCTTTTGACTTTATTGAGCTGGGACCTTCCGTGCAGTGGGAGCCTACACGGAAAGCAGAAGACGACAATGAAGTTGATGCGCTGTTCAGAATCAAGGTGGCACAGGGAAAGACAAGCTATCATGTAATCCTTTCAGAGGAAGGCGGACGCTTCTACCATGAGCAGAACTACAATTATGTGGTGGAAATTGAACCTCAGGAGCTGACCACACTTCCGGAAGGATACTTTTGGATTGACTACGGGACACTCAATTACATGATACAGATTAACAACTGCCTGAATATACAATTAAGAAATTTGCTCTCGCTTTTAGAGGTATAACATCACAAATTAAAAATGCATATAAGACCATGAGGCCGGGTGGATTGTATCTGTCAAAAGGTCTCGCTGCGTTCGCAGCGATGACACATTGCACAAAAGTGTAAATGAAAAACGAGTTTTTCATTTACACTTTAGGTGCAATAGTTTCTCATCGCTATGCGATGAGAACTTTTGACAGATATAATATAGATTTCCCTCCGCCTCATGACACGAGGTAATTTATGTTCAGAATAGGAATATTAGGGGCGGCAGATATTGCTTATAACAAATTTATGCCCGCATTGGAGAAGGTTGAAGGTGCAGAATGTGCCGGTGTGGCATCCAACACCGCAGAAAAGCTTAACAAATTTACACAAAAGTATTCGGTGAAGGTGTATTCATCATACGATGCGGTCATAGCTGATGAAAATGTAGACTGTGTATACATTCCGCTTCCTCCGGCATTTCACTATGAGTGGGCAAGAAAGGCTCTTCTTGCCGGAAAGCATGTATTTCTTGAAAAGCCTTCCACAACTTCTCTTGAGCATACAAGGGAACTTGTGCAGCTTGCAGCAGAACGGGGACTGGTGATTCAGGAAAATTATATGTTTCAGTATCATGCACAGCTTAAAGCAATCCGCGACATTATAGACTCAGGAGAGTTGGGAAAGGTGCGGCTGTACAGGACAAGCTTCGGATTTCCGAGAAGACCGGGCAGGGATTTCAGGTATATCAAGGAGTTAGGCGGAGGAACAATGCTTGACAATGGTGGCTATACGGTTAAACTGGCAAGTATTCTGCTGGGTGACAGCATCCGTCTTGTATCATCACATCTGGACTATGAGGAGCAGACCGGAGTGGACATATTCGGAAGTGCCGAATTTGTCAATGATGATGGAGTAGTTGCACAGGTCGCCTTCGGAATGGACTGTCAGTACCAGTGCTCACTTGAGGTATGGGGAAGCCTTGGAAGACTTACGACCGGAAGAATATATACGGCACCGGCGGGACTTAAGGTTAATGCGCTTATTGAGAACGGAAGCGGAAACAGGGAGATAGAACTACCCTGCGACGATCATTTTGCAAAGTCGATAGAGTGCTTTATCCGTGCGGTTACGGATGAAGAGTATAGAGAGGAACTTGCAGCGGGCTGCATCAGGCAGGCGGCACTTGTGGAAGCCATAAAGGAGCATGGTAATTAATGAAATCGCAAAATATTGAAAATCAAAATGAAACTAAGAACTTAAGCGCTGTAATATATAGTGTTTTATGGCAGTGCATGATTATATCATCGTTTTTCGCAATATTTTTTCTTACGGCAGTGAGCAGCAGTTTATTTGCAGGATGGGATAAAGTCTTTAAGGATGCAGCAGTATTGGGGGCTGTTATATCAGGAACAGTCCTTTTGGCATTTTTTTCCGGATGGCTGTTTTTATTTATCAGACATGGGTATTACAAGAAAGATTATGATATAGCCGGAATGGGAATTATCCTTGTGATAAGTTATATTATCAGGGTAGGCATGACGGGAACAATCCAGATGGATGAGGGGCTTAACTGCTATAATGACCTTAAGGAACTTCTATACCACCCTGAACTTATGCTTACTGACTTTATGGAGGCGGGAAAGCTTGCCGGCAGGGCAGCTTACGGTTATAATTTCTTCGCACTGATGGGAGAATTTATGCTGCCGGGGACAGGAGAGGGCTTCCAGTGGGTGCAGCTCTATATGGGAGTCGCAGCGGCTTGCAGCATATACGGAATATTTAAGAAGCTTTTTCCTTCGGTGAAAAAAATAATACTTATTCCTGCAGCTTTTGTTGTTTCCGTACAGCCGATGTTCTTAGGTCTTTCTACGATGTGCGGTCTTGAATATGGCATTGTTGTTTTCTTCTTATATGCATTATACTGTTGCCTTAACAAGAGATATATACTTATGGCTTTTTGGCTTATCATGCTTGCCACAACCAAGAGCACAGGTGCAATAAT
>CAMAKT010000066.1 GCA_945836135.1 uncultured Clostridia bacterium
AAAATTCCTTTATTTGCAAGGCATGTATGATAATATCACTTTGTCCTCGGTTTGTAAACCCCTAAATTAATAATAGTTTTTATGCTGTTTTTGTGTAAATTGTTCGAATATTCTGATTTTTGTGAATATACCCAACAATTCAGATATAGCCTGCAAAATGAACAAATCATGCTTGCATGAATAAGCTCCCTTTGCAGGCTATACGCTAAATGACCATTTATAATGCTGTACAGATAAATTAATTCTGTTCAGTATATGTATCAAGTACTTTCTTGGCGTTGTCTGTTATATCACGCTGGAATGCAATCTCATGTTCCATTCCCCTTGACTCGTCGTTGGCTACAAGTGCTGCCTGTAACACCTTGTTAAGAAGTTCGTTCACAGAACCTGCCATCTCATGTTGCTTGGTGGTGTTCTCATATATCTGATTCATTGACTGAACCGTATTGGCTATAAAATCCTGAACTTTGACAATGGTATCCGCAATCTCTTTCGATGACTTTGCCGTCTGGGCAGCGAGGTTGCGCACTTCTCCTGCAACTACCGAAAAGCCCCGTCCCTGCTCTCCTGCTCTTGCAGCCTCTATGGATGCATTCAGGGAAAGAATATTGGTCTTGTTGGCGATTCCGCTGATAACCTGCGTAAAGCCCTCTATCATCTTAGACAGGTTTTCAAGCTCCCTGATGTTGTCTGCGGACTGCTCAACAATCACGTTCAGTCTGTTAATCTGTTCGATAATATCACCTATACTGGTGATGCCTTCCTTAACAAGATTAAGGGAAGTGTCAGATGAATTAATCACATCAAATGCATGCTTTTCGACCTTGAGCTGAGATTCATCAAGCTCATATACTACTTTTTTCATTTCTTTTGCAAATGTGTTGTCCATACTAGCCTCCTATTTCATCCATAAGTTGATTGACCGTTTTTATTCCAACCAGACGTATTTTACCATCGGTCTTAATATTCTTAAGACACACCTCAGGCAAGATACATGTGGTAAAGCCCAGCTTTACAGCCTCATTGACCCTCACAGCAGCGTGACTTACAGCCCTTACTTCACCGGCAAGTCCTACTTCACCGAACAATATGGTGTTGTGGTCCACAGGTATATTCTTATAACTTGACAGAACTGCATAGATAATGCCAAGGTCAAGAGCAGGCTCTGAGATTCTAAGTCCTCCGGCAATATTAAGATAAGCATCGCATCCTGAAAGTCTTAGTCCTATTCTTTTTTCAAGAACAGCCATAAGCAGATTGAACCTGTTGATATCAGCTCCGGCAGAAGTTCTTCGCGGCATTCCGAAATTCGACTGGCATACCAACGCCTGAATCTCCACAAGCATCGGTCTTGTCCCTTCCATAAGACATGCTACAACCGAGCCGGGTGCTCCGTCAGGTCGTCCGTCAAGCATATACTCTGACGGATTGCTGACCTCCGACAATCCTCCTTCTGTCATTTCAAAAACACCAATCTCATTAGTGGAACCAAATCTGTTCTTCACCGCCCTAAGAATACGGTACGCCGCATTCTTATCACCCTCAAAATACAGTACAGTGTCGACCATGTGCTCTAATATTCTCGGGCCGGCAACCACGCCCTCCTTGGTGACGTGACCTACAATAAATATAGAAATATCCAGACCCTTGGCGAGTTGCATAAGCATAGTCGTGGACTCACGCACCTGACTTATGCTTCCCGGTGCCGATGCCACATTCTCGCAGAACATTGTCTGTATCGAGTCAATTATGACCACATCCGGCATACTCTTTCTGATAACATCATCAATTACATCAAGATTGGTCTCACACAGAAGCTTAAGCTTGTCCGGAAAGTGCCCGATTCTGTCAGCACGCAGCTTAATCTGGCGCAACGATTCCTCACCCGATATGTATAGCACATTCTTGGTATCAGATATATTTCTGCACACCTGAAGCAGGAGAGTGGATTTGCCTATTCCCGGATCACCACCTACAAGTACAAGAGAGCCTTTAACTATTCCTCCACCCAATACCCTATCCAGTTCCGCATATCCTGTAGTTGTTCGCTCCTCTTCTTCTATGTCAATCTCTGACAGTCTGGACGGAATCGCATCCCTGTGAATTATGCTCTTAGCTGTGCCGGAAATGCTTTGCTTAACTATAGGCTCCTCCACAAAAGTATTCCACTGCCTGCATCCCGGACACTGTCCAAGCCATTTCGACGACTCGAACCCACATTCCTTGCAGAAGAAAGCTGTATTCTTTGCCTTTGCCATACTCACCTCATTATGTACAACAGGGTTGTCACCGGCGCAATACACACCTGCCGATTACAACCCTGTCTATAACTTACATTCTATTAACTTCTACCTTAACCGGGTTACCCGAAAGTTCAACACTTAAGCTCAACTTGCCGCTGATGTTGGTGGTCATATTACCGATAACCACGCCGTCAACAAGGACCTTATAATCCGTATCAGCTTCCAAACCAAGAGTAATCTGTGCATCCTCTGCACCTTCAACATAAAATCTCACCGAATTGTCGGTTACATCAAATCCGTTAACCGCGGTTCCCGGCACAGACTCATACACAAAATTTCCGTTCTCCTCAAGCTTGGTAATCTCACTAAAGGTCTTAACCTTATAAATATCTCCATTCACGTCAAAATTGTCAAGCTTGGCTTTTGTTCCTAAATCGTAGTTGCCAAAACTGATTGAGCCGTCCTTCTCAACCTTGATTAATTCCTCAATTACTGGCATAACCGCTCCTCCTGCTTTCGGCATGGTGCCGAAGTATTTTGTAGTGATATTATAGTACAAATTGACCAAAATTTCCACTAGTTTTTACTTGGATTTTGAAAAAACAAGCTTATCCCCTTCCAGACTTACCAAAACAGTATCACCCGCTTTGAAACGTCCTTCAAGCAACTTCTCCGCGAGTTCATCTTCCACCTTACTTTGAAGAGCACGCTTAAGTGGTCTTGCACCGTACTTCTCATCATATCCGTTGTCAATAATATAATTTCTTGCAGCATCATCAAGCTTTATGGTCATATTCATCTGCTCATGAATGCGTTTGTTAATGGATGCAAGCAGAATATCCACTATGCTTCCGATATTCTCCTTAGAAAGTGTATGGAACACAATGGTCTCATCAATACGGTTCAGAAATTCCGGTTTGAATATGTTTTTAACTTCCTCCATAACTCTGTCTTTCATGAGATTATGGTTGTATTCCCTGCTGTTTCCGGCCGAAAAGCCTAAATTTTTAGGTGCAATAATATTCTGCGCACCTGCATTTGAGGTCATAATAAGAACTGTATTCTTAAAATCGATCTTTCTTCCTGTGGAATCCGTGATATGCCCGTCATCAAGTACCTGAAGAAGAATGTTGAACACATCAGGATGTGCTTTTTCTATCTCGTCAAAAAGAATGACAGAATAAGGATTACGTCTTACCTTCTCGCTGAGCTGTCCTCCTTCTTCATATCCCACATATCCCGGAGGCGAACCTATCATCTTGGAGACACTGTGTTTTTCCATGTATTCTGACATGTCTACTCTTATAAGTGCATTCTCCGAGCCAAACATTGCATCTGCCAACGCCTTTGAAAGCTCGGTCTTGCCCACACCTGTAGGGCCTAAGAAAAGGAAGGAGCCAATCGGGCGCTTAGGATCCTTAAGGCCTACCCTGCCTCGCCTGATTGCCTTTGCAACAGCGCTGACTGCTTCATCCTGCCCTACCACACGCTCATGAAGAATTTTTTCAAGATTCATAAGCCGCTCCGATTCCTCCATTGCAAGCTTCTTAACAGGAATCTTGGTCCAGTCGGAAACGACATCAGCTATCTCATTCTCGCCCACAACCATGCGCTTATTAGCCTTGTCGTTGTTCCACTTCTCCTTAAGTTTATCAAGCCTATCCATCTTCTTAAGCTGTTTTTTCTTGATTTCACCGGCCCTTTCGTAAGCCTCCTCCTTGATTGCCGCTTCTTTCTCGACATCCATGGATGCAATCTCATCCTCAAGCTTTTTTATTTCAGCAGGCTTAAGGTACACTCCAAGTCTGGTCTTAGACGCAGCCTCATCAATTAAGTCTATGGCCTTATCCGGCAGAAAACGGTCATTGATATAGCGGCTTGACATCTTCACGGCAGCCTCAAGTGCAGTATCCGCAATTCTGACGCCATGATGCTTCTCGTATGCAGGACGTATTCCTTTCAATATTTCAATTGCTTCAACCTCCGACGGTTCATCAACATTGACAGGTTGAAAACGTCTTTCAAGAGCCGCATCCTTCTCAATATACTTGCGGTACTCTTCGATGGTTGTGGCGCCTATTATCTGTACCTCACCTCTCGCAAGAGAAGGCTTAAGAATATTTGAAGCGTCAATTGCGCCCTCAGCTCCGCCTGCACCGATTATAGTATGAAGCTCGTCTATAAAAAGAAGGATATTGCCTGCAGCCTTAACTTCTGCGATGACCTTCTTAATGCGCTCCTCGAACTCACCTCTGTATTTTGAGCCCGCAACCATTCCTGACAAATCCAGCGTCAGCACACGCTTATCCGCTATTGTCTCAGGAACGTCCCCTTCCACAATCTTAAGTGCCAGTCCCTCTGCAATTGCAGTCTTTCCAACACCGGGTTCACCGATGAGGCACGGGTTGTTCTTGGTTCTCCTGCTGGTAATCTGAATTACACGCTGTATCTCCTTCTCTCTTCCGATTACAGGGTCTAACTTTCCCTCTGCAGCAAGTTTTGTCAAGTCCCTGCTGTACTGGTCAATGGTTGCAGTAGGATTTTTCTTGGTCTTCTGCTTGCCACCCTGAAAATCCTCCTTGTATGCGCTGCTGTCCTCGCCCATGGCAATAAGCAGGTCAACGTATGTTTTCTGTATATTCACTCCAATTGTATTTAACAGTCTGAGGGCAACGCTTTCATTCTCCTTGATAATCGCAATAAGGATATGCTCTGTTCCTATAAGCTGTGCCTTGAACCGCACTGCCTCCCTTGCAGCCTGATCCAGCACCCGGCGAGCCCGCGGAGTATATGAGTCAGGCTCTTCCACATTGACATTATTTTCCTTTGAAATAAGCTGTTCCAATATGGCAACAATGCGTTCTTCATCCGCACCATTTTCCGTGAGGACAGCACTCGCAACACAATCCGACTGTCTGAGTAAACCAAGAAGTATATGTTCCGTACCGACGGAGGTATGTCCAAGCTCACCGGCTGCCTCAGCCGCCAGCGCAAGCGCTTCCTCCGCCTTTTTAGTAAATCCAATCTGCATAATCAAATCCTCTCTATTCTTCTAACTCCGGAAGATTATCCCGGATATATTTTGCTCTTGCCACATCCACTTCCTCCACGGACATGGACTTTTCCCTTGCAGTGTTGTACTGCAAGGTTCTCGGTTGAATTGCAAGCATCATTGCATACACTGAAAAATCATCCGCATCCTTAAACCGGATTGTTCCGCTGCACAGTCCTAAGCGTATTTCGGAAAGCAGTACCATGGCATTCTTAAGGCTTAGGCACCTGGAATACTTAAGGACGCCATAGGATTTATATGCCTCGTCCTCCGCCTTTATTCGTCCGGAATCCACAAAATTCTTTCTAAGTTCCCGCTCCTGCCTTATAATCTGCTTGACGACACTGTCCAGATTATGGATTATGTCTTCCTCAGTCTGTCCCAAGGTACGCTGGTTAGCTATCTGAAAAATGTCTCCCATCCCGTTCATTCCGTCGCCAAAGCATGCCGTCATTCTTACACCGAAACGACCCAGTTCGCCCGCCAGCAGTTGCAGCTTCTTGGTATTGGCAAGCACCGGAAGATGCAGCATATATGCCGCTCTCATTCCCGTTCCCACATTGGTAGGGAATGTGGTGTGATAGCCATACTTCTCACTAAATGCATAGGAAAAATGTTCTTCCAGAAAATCATCATATATATTGGCAGATTTAAGACAAGCCTCCATATCCATTCCGGCTTTCATAGCCTGTATTCGTATATGATCCTCACTGTTAACCATAATGGAAAGACCGCCGTCATGTGATATGGCTGCCGCTCCGTCCTTGCGTCCCGCCATGTACCGATTAATTGACTGCTGTTCGTAAAGCAAATGTCTCTGATTATCACCGATTCCATTCATTCTCTTAATTTCCATATCAGCGGCATATTCGCTGTCACTTATGCACTCAAGAACTCGGTCAACCAGATTCTCCCCTTCTTCCGGTGTAATCTTCACGGAAAAAGGATATTCCGTGGTATTTCTCGCAAGACGAACCCTGCTGGAAATCACCACATCTGAATTATTACCCTCTCTATCATACCATTTATGCATTCTCTCCAAACCTCTCAATCTGACCCTTAAGTTCCTTGATATAATCTCGAAGTCTGGCAGCCTCTTCATAATCTTCTTCCGTTACTGCCTGCTTAAGTCTCTTACCCATAATGTCCACTTCATGCTCCAGTGAAGCCTTTGTCTGTTTTCTCTCACAACCTGCTCCATCCATAACATCAGCAGATGGTTCCTTGATTCCATTCTTAGAGTTATCCGCGCTCTCAGAATCCCTGACCGAATTCATGCTATGCATAAGTTTAGTCAGATGATACGGTTTCTTACCCTGATGGCTGACACTTCCCTGAAGCTTGCGTATGCTGTCATCAAGTAGTGGGCCGAACACATTATAGCACTCTGCACAGCCGAATGCACTGTTCTTAATAAATTCCCCATAGCTTAGATGGCATCCCGGACATACAATATGTGTCTTAGGGTCCTCTGTCTCACCATAAAGCGGCATACCCAGCAATCCCGAAAGAAGCTGCCCCAGCCTGCCGTCCCCATCTAAAAAGCTGGAATAGTAGCTTATATCTGTCTTGGCTGCACATTCATTGCAGAGATGATGCTCTGTCTTATTACCGTTCACCACCTCTGAATAATGAAATGTCGCCTCATTCTCTCCACAAATCTCACACAACATATCAATTGCCTCCACCTATATACTCAGCAATAATCCCATCCACCAGACTGTGTATCTCATCCTGCGTCAGATTCTTGCACAATGCCTTAGCAACAATAACACGCATATCGTCAGTAAGTTCCCGCATGGCGCGAAGCTTATCCACATCGACGGCAATAACCGCACCTCTTCTTCTGTCAAGCTTGATAAAGCCCTCCTCCCGAAGCACGGCATATGCCTTGTTAACCGTGTGCATATTCACGCCCACCACATCAGCAAGCTGCCTTACGGAGGGCAGAATATCACCATCACGCATCTCTTCCATGGCAATACACGTAATAATCTGATTGCACAACTGTATATATATTGCTTCATCACTGTTAAAATCAATTGTAAAAACCATAGTTCCTCCGGTGTGTTACTGTTATAGTATGAATATAACAGATATGCGTGCAAAAAACAATTAATTTTTTATTAAATGATATTTTGAGTAACATTTCTATAGCCTTTGCGAATAGCGCGGCTGAACTGTTTTGTTTAGAAGAAACAAAATTAAAAGTGCTGCAATTCCCATCATGCTAAGGATTGCCCCTGCCCGTATACCCGGCGTCTCATAAACCAATTTCACATGATGTTTTCCGGCCTCCAGACTTGCTGCACACAGATACCCGGCAATTCTTAAGGTTTCCTGTTTACTGCCGTCAATATATATTGACCAGCCAACGTCATCGGGAAGTGTTGTAATCAGAATTCCCCCTTCCGATACAATTTCCCCCTTAATATATTCACCTGTATACTCTTCTATGTTAAGATATCCCGTCACATATTCATCAATCAGGTTTGCCACCTCTGCTTTGCCCGTGTTCTCGTCAAGCATTATCCGGACAAACTCCTCCCCTGCACCTTCCTTCACACTGAAAGCCGGAGGAAGATAACACTCATTTTCTATAATTGTATATTTGTCCTCATCGGACCTTATAAGGTATTTAACCCCGAAGAGCGCATCCGCCCCCGGCCTCGGCACATACCTGGTGCTCACATTTTTTGCATATACCGGCATTCCGATTTCCACAAAGAAATCATATGCCTCCTTGGACATTGTAGAAGAGTAATAACTGATTCCCCGATAA
Organism: uncultured Clostridia bacterium; assembly: GCA_945836135.1. Classification (GTDB taxonomy): domain Bacteria; phylum Bacillota; class Clostridia; order Lachnospirales; family Lachnospiraceae; genus CAG-882. The sequence goes on from CAMAKT010000066.1 coordinate 8,078, forward strand.
TTGCAGAGCTGTCCCTGATTAAAATTATAGGCTTTCTCAAGCTCAATCCTATAGAAGCCATCATCCTCCACCGATGCTGCCACACTCTTAATCTCGTTGTAATTTCTGTAATAGCTATCTGCATCCACCATCCTAACGTGACTGACTATGGTATATATGGCATTCGACGTAAGCTCGCACATAAGCAGAGCCAGGATTCCCCAGCTCAGTATTCTCAAATATCCTCTGCTCCGATATTTTACCCTGCAGCTTTCATAAGCCCCAAAGGCTTCCTTTACAATAAGGAAAATTACGCAGAAGCTGTAACGTGCCGGAAGCTGGTTCGGATAATGAAAGCCATGCCATATAAAATCAAGAAGATTGGTATTTAGAGAAAAATAGAAGAAAAGACATGCCCCTATATAACACAGTCTTTCTTTCACAGTTTTTCTCACTGAGAAAAATCCCCATACGCACAAAAACACACAAGTAAGACCACAGTAAAGGTTAGGAGCCTCATATGCTAAGGCTACTCCTGAAAAAGGCAGAAGCCTGCCAAGCATCTCCCCTAAAGAATGATAGAGCTCTATTTTACCCGTAAAGACCTGCTCCGATGCGGCAGTTTTTGAAAGTGCAATATATGACGGCAGAAGCACCACCCCGTCAATGGCTGCGGCGGTTAATGAATATACCGCAAAACGCCCAAAGCTTCCCATGCGTTCCTTAAGTCCCGCTGATGTAGCAAGCTGCATTCCTACGTAATATACACCAACGAACAGACATACCATGAAGCCTATATAATAATTTGACCAAATTGTATATGCTAATGCAATAATATATACAACTGCGTCTTTTTTAGTATTGCAACACCTGCATATTTTCTCCAACCCTGCCAATACAACCGGAAGCATGATTACCGCATCATGCCACATAAATTGATTGATAAATGCAAGGAAATATGCGGATAATGCATAAGCGCAGGAAAAGACCACAACCGATATACTCACTCTACTACTTTTTTCATAGTGAGAATTAAGATAATAGCAGAATGTCAATCCCGCAAGTCCTATTCTAACCGCTGTGAGAATGTTCACCCCTGCTATCATGCAGTTATCGGGAAGAATATACAAAAAGACCCATAAAATGCTGTTTGTATAATATGCGCTCTGTGTCCACAGATTAAAGCCCAGCGCACCATTAAATGAGTACTGTAGCTGCCCTGTCTTAACCGCCTCCTTCATTGTGCAGAGCATTGGATAATACTGACTCCATGCATCAATGGACAGCAGACATTCATCCCCGAAGGGAAGCGCCCCTCTGACCAGAAAGCTTAATATTATTACTGCAAACGGAATAAAAAAAGAAAATAAAAAGTTACCCATAACAACCATCCTTTCGGTTGTCAGGGTAACAAATTATTCTTTCATAAAAGCTGTATTATTCTTTCAATTCTCTTTCAAATGCATTTTATTTTCAGTATACTTTTCTGATTACTTTTCATTTGTACTGCATACCGGGAGCGATACCAGTGCTGTAAACAAATCCCCCTTTATGTTTATTTCAAACCTGCCCCCACAGCTCTCGGTATATGTCTTGGCAATGGCAAGGCCTATTCCGCTTCCTTCTCCGGTTCTTGAATCGCTGCCTCTCACAAATCTCTCGGTAATGCGCTCCGGTGTAAAGTTCATCTCATAAGAGGATGTATTCATTATCTCAACATTAACCTCCTCCTTTTCACGGGATACCGTCACAAAGATTCTGCTACCGGCAAGTGAATACTTCACCGCATTGTCAAGAAGATTCTGAAACACCCGGTGCATCCTCGTGCCGTCCGTGTTCACCATAATACCCTTATCCGGGAGTCTTAAGCACAGCTTAGCCCCTGATTTTTCCAGCACATCCGCAGCCTCGCCCAGGGTCTGATTAATGAGCTTTACAATATCGAGCTCCATCATATTCATCACTGCGTTTCCTGTTGATGCCTTAGATAAATCAAAGACATCCTCCAGCATGGCAAGCAGGTATTTTGACTTGTGATTGAGCCTTGTGACATATTCCTTTGCTTCCGGTGGCAGCTCCATTTTCTCAAGCAGTTCTCCGTAACCCACTATGGAGGTCATAGGTGTTTTCAAATCATGGGAGACATTGGTGATTAACTCCACCTTAAGCTTTTCCCCTGCAATCCCCTTATCTATGGCCTGCTTCATGGAATTGCCCACATTCACCAACTTGTTGGCTGTATCATGCAGAATGGATTTTTCCGATATTGCTGTGCTGTCAGGAATTTCACTGTCCGACAGTGAATTAATCTCACCGCATATAGTGTCCATATCCCTTACCACTGAGCCCCTGCGATTGATAAATGCGAGCAGAAGCATCGTACCTATAAGCAATGTAAAAATAATTATGATTGCTATTAACATATTGGGGCTGTCAAAAAAATATAAAAGCATGTTGCCGGAAATATTCCAGAGCACAAATGAAATAACTGCCGCCGGAACAACAGAAGCAATAATATACAAACTCATTGTCCTTCTTATACTTTTCCCCTTTGTCAGGAAACGCACACCCCTGTACAGAAGGCTTGTGGATAGAAGCTTCTTGTGCATCAGATGCTTAATGAAGCTGTACAGGCTCATTATCAGTATATAGCATCCCGCAGTACAGAAGAAGTTTCTGTAAATATTTCTGAAACCTGCGTCCGCAATATACTTTCTGTTAAACACAGTAAACTCAAAGGAGTTGTAGTTGGCATAGTATTCTCGTTCAAACAAAAACAGCCAGAATTTAACCACAACGTAAAATATGTATACCCCCAGCGCACACAACTCTACAGTAAGAAAGCTTTTGTTCTCCCTAAATATAAACAAACAGGTGCATAGAGAAGCAGCCGCAACAAACAAAAGCCCAATTCCAATATAGATATTGTATATATCGCTAAATGCAGCAATATAGTATCCAAACAGCCTGTCTATGGCAACCAGCAGTGCTGTCGCCGGCAGTGCAAGTGACAGTGCTTCTACTATTCTGTTATTTTTCAATTTTGTACCCAATGCCCCACACCACCTTAAGATACTCCGGCTTCGCCGGATTGATTTCAATTTTGCTCCGTATACGGCTTATGTGAATCATAACAGTATTCTCAACAGAATATGCCTCACTGTTCCACACCTTCTCATATATCTCCTCCGCTGTATACACCCGTCCCGGTCGTCTCATAAGCAGTTCTACTATCTTCATTTCCGTGGAAGTCAGCTTGACCTCATTTCCACGAACAAAGAATTTCTTGGCAGCACAGTCCAATTCAAGCTCATGGTATTTAATAACTTCCTTGTTATGAATGTCGGCTGCGGAACCCAATTTAAGGTAACGTCTCAGCAGTGAATTAACTCTTGCAATTAGCTCTGCCTGGGTAAAAGGTTTCACCAGATAATCGTCTGCCCCCGTTGAAAGTCCCAATACCTTGTCGCTTTCCTCACCCTTGGCAGAGAGAATAAGAATCGGTACATTGTTCTCCTCTCTGATTCTCATCGTCGCCATAAGTCCGTTCATTTTCGGCATCATCACATCAAGTATCACAAGCTGCAGTTCTCTGCCCTGAATAACCTTCATGGCTTCCTCGCCATCATAGGCTGTATGCACAGAATACCCCTCGTCCGTCAGTATTTTCTTGATTATATACACAATTTCCCTATCATCATCCACAACAAGAATATGTACTTCGTCCATGTCCCCTCCATGTGCAAAAAAGCGGCACAGAAAATTATTCGACAGTTCTCCCTCAAACAATAATCTGTACCGCAATCAGTTGTTACGCCTCGTCTATGGCCTTGCCTATATCATGTCGCATATATTTGTTGGCAAAGGATACCCATTCCGTTGCTTTGTATGCATTGGCTCTCGCTGCCTTTAAGTTCTCTCCGGTGGCGGTGATTCCAAGGACTCTTCCTCCATTGGTCACTATGCCCTTATCGGTCAGCTTCGTACCTGCATGGAAGCAATAATATCCCGGATTATTCTCAAAAGCTTCAAGTCCTGAAATAAGCAGGCCCTTCTCATACTTCTCAGGATAACCGTCGGAAGCAAGCACAACGCATACCGCTGCATTATCCTCAAATTCAAGTTCAACCTTATCAAGTGTTCCGTCTATGCATGCCTCAAACACATCAATAATATCGTTCTTCATTCTAGGAAGCACAACCTGTGTCTCAGGGTCGCCGAATCTCGCGTTGTACTCCAGCACACGCGGCCCCTTAGCTGTGAGCATAAGACCGAAGAAAATAATTCCCTTGAATTCTCTTCCCTCTGCCTTCATGGCATCGACGGTAGCCTGATATATATACTTTCTGCAGAATTCATCAACCTCCGGCGTATAGAAAGGGCTCGGAGAAAATGTTCCCATTCCTCCTGTGTTAAGACCCATATCACCGTCCTTGGCTCTCTTGTGATCCTGTGCTGAGGTCATTATCTTAATGGTGTTCCCATCTACAAAGGAAAGAACAGATACCTCACGTCCGGTCATAAACTCTTCAATAACTATTCTGTTTCCTGCCGCACCGAACTGTTTGTCAAGCATAAGAGTCTTAACGCCGTCCCTTGCCTCTTCCTTGGTATTGCATATAAGCACACCCTTACCCAGAGCAAGTCCATCTGCCTTAAGCACTGTAGGATATGAAGCCGTCTCAAGATAGTCAAGGGCCACATCCGCCGAATCGAAAGTCTCGTATGCAGCAGTAGGAATATTGTACTTCTTCATTAAATCCTTAGAAAAAGCCTTGGAGCCTTCAAGTATGGCGGCATTCTTCCTTGGTCCGAATACTCTTAAGCCCTCAGTCTCAAATGCATCCACAACACCGCCTACCAAAGG
>CAMAKT010000067.1 GCA_945836135.1 uncultured Clostridia bacterium
AATTAAAGCGTAGGTAAAGCGTAGGGTGTTGAACATTAATGGTTATTATTTAGATTGATATTTTTTAGGAGGTATATATGAGCATTCAAAGACAATTTTTTACATGCATGAGGGATGGACTTGTAATTCGTGGAGCACAGTACTTGCCGGTGGATTTTGATGAAGGGAAAAGCTATCCGGCAATTATCATAAGTCATGGTTTTACCGGAAATTATACTGATGTAGATGACTTTTGCAGGGATTTCGCGCAAATAGGCTATGTCGCATTTTGTTTCAGCTTTTGCGGAGGCAGCAGGACGGATACTGAGGACAGCCTGAAAAGTGAAGGCAGGACCACGGATATGACTATCTGGACAGAGGTTGAGGATTTACTTACAGTTATAAAATATGTGCAGAAGCTGCCTTTTACAGATAATTCCAATCTTGTACTGCTGGGATTCAGTCAGGGCGGGTTCGTTTCAGGATTGGCGGCAGCTAAGTGCGGTGATGAAATAAAGAAGCTGATTATGGTGTATCCTGCATTGTGTATTCCTGACCATGCAAGAAGAGGCTGTCTTGGAGGGGCGGGCTATGATGTTGATAGGGTGCCGGATATAATTGACTGTGGCAGTATTCTTTTAGGAAAGACAATCCATGAAACAGTAAAAGAAATGGACCCGTATCTTGAGATTTCCGCTTATAAAGGTCCGGTTCTGATTCTGCATGGTATGGAGGACAGGGTAGTTGATTATTCTTATTCCGTCCGCGCGAAGGCAGAATATGGACAAGGACAATGTCAGTTGCTTTTGATAAAGCATATGGGACATGGCATGGACAATGTACAGCAAAAAAGCGCATTTGCAGCTATGAGGCAATTTCTTGCAGACAGGGAAGAGATTCTTACCATTCGTGTTATGATTACACGCTGTGAATCAGTCATAGAAGGTGATATGCAAAAGAATGATATTTACTTTACCGGATATTGCGATACCGGATATTTTCACGGCGCTATTGTGCCTGAAGGATGTGACAAGCAGGAATATATAAATGGTGTACAGACTAAGATTAGAGCGGAATATACATTGCTTGGTATTGATTGCAACGGAGAAAATTGTTCCATACATATTATTAATCAATGGGATAGGGATGAATGGCGACCTGTTGTAGAAACAGACTCGGATGCATTATCCTGGCTTAATGGTGCCGATTTGACCGCAGTTCTGGAATATGGTCAGAATGAGCTTACAGTGAGAGTGTTTGCATCATTATCAGGAAGCGTGGAAGGTAACAATTAATAATGATTAATGGTAGGAAAAGCGGAGGTAAATAAACATGCTGCCATCAATAGAAGAAGCCCAGAGGGAGCTTGAACTCAGACTAGAGAAGGGGCGTCCTGTCAATGAAGCAGGCAGACTGGAAAAAGAGATAAAGGCATACAATTTGTTGGACAGGATTGGCATTTCCTTTGAAAGAATTGATCATGAGCCTCTGTATACCATGGAGGCATGTGACGTTGTGGCGGGGATTCTGAATGCGTCAATATGCAAGAACCTGTTTTTGTGCAACACCCAGAAGACGCAGTTTTACATGCTGCTGCTTCCGGGGGATAAGAAGTTCAAGACCAAGGTTGTGTCAAAGCTGTTAGGTGTGGCAAGACTTTCCTTTGGGGATGAGGAACACATGGAAGGGCTTCTTGACCTGACACCGGGTTCGGTTACCATACTTGGGCTTATGAACGATACAGAAAGAAAAGTTAAGCTGATAATTGATAAGGATGTTATGGATGCAGAATATTTTGCCTGCCATCCATGCATCAATACCTCAAGCATACGTTTCAAGATGGAGGATCTGGTTAATAAGCTTATACCGGCGCTGGGGCATGAGCCCGTATATCTGGATTATGAGCCGGAGGAGGAATAGGATACAAAAGAAAAATAATGGTAAAAGTTATTGACTGCATGGACAATAAGATATATTATTGACCATGTGGTCAATTTTGCGTTAGGAGGTGTAAGGCTTGAAAAAAGAGGAAAAGACGGAAATTACCAAGGCGAAGATTTTTGCTGCCGCTGTTAATGAGTTTGGCACCAACGGATATGTGGCAGGCTCCATAAATAATATCTGCAAGACAGGAATAAATAAGGGTTTGATTTATCATAACTTCAAGGATAAGGATGAACTGTACTTGGAATGCGTAAGAAGGAGCTGTGGGGCGCTTGCCCGATATATAACGGATAATAACGCCGAAAGAGGATTCGTGGAGTATATGAGTGCAAGGTCAGCTTTTTTTAAGGAGCATGAGCAGGAAGCATATATTTTTCTGGAGGCACGAACCAATCCGCCCGTTCATTTGATAAAAGAAATCAAGGATATTTTTTCTGAAATTGATAAATTAAATATGGCGGTGTGCGAGAGGGAGCTTTCCGGGCATGAGCTCAGAAATGGGGTGTCCAAAGAGGATGCTCTGAATTATTTTTCAGAAATACAGAAAATATATAATATTGGTTTTGTAAACAGCTTAAATGGTCAGTTGTCACACCATGAGCAATTGGCTCTGCATGAAATGAACATACATAAGATATTTGATTTGATGCTTTATGGTATAGCTAAAGGAGGAAAAGAATCATGATACTCAATTCTTGGATGGCTGATTGTGGGAATGCTGTTAGGACCGAATGCAGTGGATTTTCTTCCACAGGCGGTTCTGGATGCGCAATGGTATAAGCTTATTATTACATGGATGCAGTGCGCCTTCGGTCTGATGCTGGGTACGGAGCTGGTGTGGAGCAGGATTAAGAATTATGGAAAAGCTCTGATGGTTACAACTTTGACACAGTCTCTTGGGACCTTTGCATTCGTATCCCTTGTATTTGCTGTTGTGTTTAAATGTGTAGGAGTTCCTGTATACTTAGGATTTGTGTTCGGAGGCATTGCACTTGCTACAGCTCCGGCTCCGGCATTATCCATAGTTAACGAATTCAAGACAAAGGGGCCTGTTACGGACACCCTGCTTCCGATAGCGGTGCTGGACGATATTGTGGCAATAGCGGTATTTTTCACTGTTAATGCATTTGTTTCAAGGTCGGTATCCGGGGGGAGTGTATCACTTCTTATGATTCCGGTTATGATTTTTCTGCCGATAATTGTAGGAGCAGTCATAGGCATTGCATCCGGTGTGCTGTTTAAGATAACTGACAAAAAGCCGGTCATGCTTGGCATACTTATAGTGGGCATTACAATCACGGTCGCTGTCGGGTATCTTCTTAACAACAAGGTATTCACCAATATAACCATTAACTATATGTTGCTTGGAGTTGCTTTTTCTGCTGCTTTTTCCAATATGATTCCATCGGAAAAGCTTGAGGAGGCAACCGGGCTTTTTCATCCTATCCTGGCAATATGCCTGCTGGGAGCAATAGTAGATTTAGGTGCTCCTCTTGATTATCATCTGATTCTGGGCGCCGGGGTATATACTTTCATTTACATTGTAGCCAGAGCATTGGGAAAGTATTTTGGTGCACGGGCAGGGGCAACCCTCATGAAAATGCCGCAGACAGTGAGAAAATATCTGGGCTTTACGCTGCTTCCGCATTCGGGAGTCTCGCTGGTGTTCACCGGAATTGTGTGCTCGGTTCTGGAAGGCGGGCAGTCGGAACTGGCGATTATTGTGAAGGGAACCATTGCGGCAGCGGCTGTAATTAACGAGATAATAGCAGTAATAGCAGCGAAAAAGGGCTTTGAACTGGCGGGAGAAATTCAGGCGAGACCTTGAAAATATGTGAGCTGAATAGTACTGACTAATTATGTAATGCAAAGGAAGTTTTAGACATTATCAGCTTTGGAAATGAAATTGTTTGTGCATTTCTATATAAAATTAGTAATTTTTATTGAAATGTTTGTTAAAATGATGTAAAATGTGAAATAAGAATACTAAATTCAACTAGGGTATAGTGTTTCACAAAAAAACAGGAGGAATACCATATGGATGAGAACGGTAAGCAATTAGTTGAAAAAAAGAAAAAAAGTATTGGGTTATTGGCAAAGATCCTTTTGGTAGTAATTATACCAATAGTGTTGTTGGTGGTTTTTTCAATACTTTCAATCAGAGCTGTGGGAAATGACACATCGAGGAAACTGGTTCAGCATGAATTGAATGCGGTTGTGTATTCTGTGGAGACGTCCCTTCAATTATTGAACTCGGGAAATTATGCTTATGTTAATGGTGAACTGTATAAGGGTGATTATAACATAAGTGCTAATGAGGGGTTCATGGATACAATTCGTGAGAATACGGATATTGATGTGACGCTTTTCTGGGACGATATACGAGTTGCAACCACCATCAAGGATGAAGCCGGAAACAGAATTCTGGGAACCACTGCGGATAAGCATGTATATGAGGATGTTTTTGCCGGTAAGACAGTGTTTGTTGAGGACATCAAGATTAACGGTGAGAAGTATTACGGCTATTATGAGCCATTATACAGCGGCAACGGTTCCATAGGCGGTATGATATTTGTCGGAATGAAGTCTGCGGTGGCGCAGGAAGTATATATTAACAGTATTAAGAGTAATACAATATTCATGACAATTCTTGCGATAGTATGCTGTGGTCTTGTAGCGGCGGTTGTATTGTTCATAGTTAAGGCAATAGGAATCGTTGTTATGAATCTCGATAAGGTTGCCGAGGGCAAGCTGGATACAAAGGTAGCCGGCAAGCTTACCCAGAGAAGCGATGAGATAGGTAATATTGCAAGAGCAATCAATTCATTGATTGTTGGATTTGCCACTATTGTGGTCAATATACATAAGTCAACAGCGGAGCTTAATTCCTCATCAGAAAAGTTCAAGAATAATTTTGATACAATAAGCACATCAATCAACAATATTGATGTTGCGGTGGAGGAGATTGCCAATGGCGCTACCAATCAGGCAAATGATACCCAGAAGGTAAGTGAGCAGATTGAGCAGATGGGACGTGCCATTGATGAGACAAGTAAGAATGTGGGACAGCTTGCAGACAGCGCCAATAATATGAAGATTCAGAATGAGAATGTCAACAAGACTCTTGATGAACTCATTGAGATAAGTGCTATAACCAAGAAATCGGTTGATGAGGTTCAGGAACAGACCAATATCACCAATCAGTCAGCTCTTGATATCAGAAGTGCGACTGAAATTATTTCCGACATTGCGAGTCAGACCAATCTTCTTTCTCTTAATGCAAGCATTGAGGCGGCAAGAGCAGGTGAGCACGGCAGGGGTTTTGCTGTCGTAGCAGACGAAATCAGAATGTTAGCTGACCAGTCCAATGAGTCCGCAGAGAAGATTAAGACAATAGTAGACCTTCTTATTAAGAACTCCAATACAAGTGTAGAGACCATGAACAGTGTTGCGGACGAGATTCACAAGCAGAATGAGAAGCTTGACGCAACCAAGAATGTATTCGGAATACTCAGAACAGAGGTCGATAATGTAACTGTTGCTATTGACAATATTTCAAATGAGATAGATAATATTGATGAATTTAAGAATGGTGTAATGGAGGGCGTGGAGAGTCTGGCAGCCATTGCACAGGAGAATGCAGCAGGAACAGAAGAGACTTCAGCAGCCATGGTTGAACTTAGTCAGATTGTAAACGACTGCAATAAGGACACCGATAATCTTGTTAAGCTTGCTAAGGAGTTAGATGAGAATACCAGAAAATTTAAGCTCTGATAAACGGACAGCATAATATTAAGGATACTGAATATTAAATATACAAAGGCGTATCTGGTACAAACAGCATGTTTTGTGGAAACCTGATACGCCTTTTAAATACTTAATATATTGCCGGAGCCGATGAAGGATAGCTTGACAGAAGCCGGAACCAGTACTTGTAAGAGATAAGGAGGTAAAGAAATATGGCATGGCTTGAGTTGAAAATTGATGATATGGATGGAAAAGTTAAGGCTGTAGCAGAGGATGAGCAGGAAGTGACCCTGGTGTATGACAGGGAGTATGAAGAGGGAGATTCCATAGTATTCACCAACTCCCATCCGGAGAGTTTTTACATGATATGTGTGGACAATGCCATAGGCAATGCCTTAGTGTATATTGCGGATACCGAGTATAAATATGAAATTCCTTTCGGTGAGAAGAAGGTGTGTTATGCAGCCGATGCATTTGCGGGTGGACTTCATTGCATAAGCGCACGTGAAGCGTATCCGTGGGAGATAAATGTTTATCGCAATATGTCTGTCAACCCTATTGACCAGCACCGCGACAGCGGATGCTTTCCACATGCCTTTGCCAATGTGGAGACAAGAGGAGAGTCAGTATTTGCTGCCCGCAATGCTATTGACGGATATCATGCTGCATCAGGTCATGGCTCGTGGCCTTACGGTTCATGGGGAATCAACAGGCGTGAGGACGCCGAGATTGTGATTGCCTTTGGACGGGAGATTATTGTGGACAGAATTATTATATATCTGAGAGCTGATTTTCCACACGATAGCTGGTGGACTAAGGCAACAGTGGAATTCTCGGATGAGACGGAAATTACTGTCAATCTGTCACAGACGCATCATGGTCAGGAATTTATAGTTACTCCTGAAAAACAGGTAAGCTGGATTAAGCTTAAGAATCTTATCAAGGCTGATGATGAATCACCGTTTCCGGCACTTACCCAGATTGAGGTATACGGAAGGGAAATGGCATAATGGAGACTGTAAGATTAGGTAAGACGGGAATTATTGCAAATAAAAACGGATTTGGTGCGTTGCCTGTGCAGAGGGTGAGTGCTGATGATGCGGTATATCTGTTGCAAAAGGCATTTTATAATGGCATCAATTTTTTCGATACGGCAAGATTCTATACGGACAGCGAACAGAAATTGGGCGAAGCGTTTTCGCACATTAGGAGCCGTTTGTATATAGCCACCAAGACAGCAGCCGTGACGGAGGAGGCGTTCTGGAAAGACTTGGAGACAAGCTTGACTCTTCTTAAGACGGACTATATTGACTTGTATCAGTTCCACAACCCTTCATTTTGTCCGAAGCCGGGTGATGGCACAGGAATATATGAGGCGATGTTAAAGGCAAAGGAGCAGGGCAAAATACGTCATATCGGAATTACCAACCACAGGCTTGCTGTGGCGAGAGAAGCTATAGAATCAGGATTGTATGAGACCCTGCAATTCCCATTCTGCTATCTGGCATCGGACAAGGATAAGGAACTTGTAAATATGTGCCGGGAGGCTGACATGGGCTTTATCGCCATGAAGGGATTGTCGGGAGGACTTATAACCAATTCAGCAGCAGCTTATGCATTTGAAGCGCAGTACAGCAACGTGCTTCCGATATGGGGAATACAGAGGGAAAAGGAACTGGACGAGTTCATTTCTTATATTGACAATCCTCCGGTTATGACTAAGGAGATTGAGGAACTTATTGAGAATGACAGAAAGCAGCTTTCGGGAGAATTCTGCCGAGGCTGTGGATACTGTATGCCTTGTCCTGCAGGAATAGAAATCAACAATTGCGCCAGAATGTCACTGATGCTGCGCCGTGCGCCGTATCAGGAGTATACTACGCCTGTATGGCAGGAAAAAATGAAGAAGATTGAAGGCTGTCTTAACTGTGGACATTGTAAAAGTAAGTGCCCATATGGACTTGATACACCGACACTTCTTAAAAAGAATTATGAAGATTTTAAGGACTTTGTCAGTCATATGCAAGATAAGTGAGGAGAAATTATATGGAAAAAAGAAGATTAGACAAGCTTGGAATTGAGACATCGCTGCTGGGCTTCGGTTGTATGCGTTTTCCACTTAAGGAGGACGGCAATATAGACGAGGAACTGGCTGAGAAAATGCTCGATAAGGCGATGGCGGCCGGTGTTACATATTATGATACGGCGTACCCTTATCACAATGGAGACAGTGAGCCGTTCCTTGGAAGGGTACTTGACAAGTATGACAGAAGCTCATACTATCTTGCGACCAAGCTGCCGTGCTGGAAGGTTAATTCCCTGGAGGATGCCAGGAAAATATTTGATGATCAGCTCGAGAGACTTCATAAGGTCTATGTTGATTTTTATCTGCTTCATGCTCTTAACAAAGAAAGATTTGAAGCGATGGTTAAGCTTGGGATAATAGAATTCTGTGAGGAGCTTAAAGCACAGGGAAAAATCAGATATTTTGGCTTTTCATTTCATGATGACTATGATGCATTTGAAAGGATAATTACTTATAGGGACTGGGATTTCTGTCAGATACAGTATAATTATATGGATACGGAAGAGCAGGCAGGTGACAGGGGATATGAGCTTGCCAAAAAGCTTGGAATACCTATGGTTATTATGGAACCGGTTAAGGGAGGCTCTCTTGCCAGCCTGCCGGAGGAAATTGCGGTCAATTTCAAGGAGCACAGACCGCTTCAGTCAATCGCTTCATGGGCGCTTCGCTGGGTTGGATCACATGACAATGTAAAGGTTATACTGAGCGGTATGTCCACAATGGAGCAGGTTAATGATAATCTTGCCACATTTAAGAATTTTGTTCCGCTCAGTGCTGATGAACAGGCTCTTGTGGCTGATGCTGCTGCGTCACTTAAGAGCAGAATACGCAACGGTTGTACGGCGTGCAGATATTGTATGCCTTGCCCTGCAGGTGTTAATATTCCAAGAAATTTTGCGATATGGAATCAATATAATGTATACGGAAACAAGGAACAGCTCAGGAAAAACTGGAATCATGAAATTCCTGACAGCGAAAAGGCGCATAACTGCATTAAGTGTGGAAAATGCGAGAAGGTGTGTCCGCAGAAGCTGACAATACGTGAACACCTTGCAACATTACAGAGAGAATTAGATGAAGAGGTAAGCAGACCGGTGTAACAGCCGGTCTGTTGTAATTAATATGTGGAGATTTTTTTCAGCAGAATATAACAGCGCAAGAGAAATCATTGATTTCTACAACCTAAAAAAGAATATGACTGAGCCGCATTTTCAGGTCTTTACCGGGAAAAACAAAAAAGAAGAGGATGTAGAGCTCATAATAACCGGCACCGGTCAGGTAAAGGCTGCAATGGCAGCAGGATACATTATGTCCGGACGGTCTGTGGATGAAAGGGATATTTTTATCTGCGTCGAAGAAGGGATGGAACATAAGGAAGGGTGTATGCTATGCTCGGAGATATATGACACATCTTCAGGGAGATATTATTATCCTGATATGTGTCCGGTACATCCTTTTGTTGAGACTAGCTCTGAGAGCATGGAATTTGCGGCATGGTATGAGACCCTTACCTGCTTTGCCATGCAGCACCAGCTTGTATTTGCCAAACTTGGGAAGAATATGGCAGAGAGATTAGGAGGATTTCTTGAAAGCTTTTATGATGTATATGAACAGAGACATCCGTTTCACCATGTGTATGCGGAACGGGACATTAAGGATGAAAAGAACGTGCAGGAACTAATCACAAAGCTTGGTGGCAGCAGGGTGGTGTGGATTAACCATTATAAGGATGTGTTCAACAGAAAAAAACAGTCACTTAAGCTTCAGAAGCTTTCGCCTGCAATTATACTTGCGAAAAAAACAGGTCAGCTTATTTATCCCGGCTCCAAGGAATGTCAGAGTTTTGGCAACAGCTTTTTCTATTACACAAGCAGTATGATGAACTGTCTTTTTGATTGTGAGTACTGTTATTTGCAGGGAATGTATCCGTCGGCGGATATTGTTTTGTTCACCAATCTTGATGATATATTTGCGGCTGTGGATGAACTGCTTATGGAACATCCGGTATATCTGTGCATTTCTTATGATACGGATATGGTTGCATTGGAGACACTGACCTGTTATTGCAGAAGGTGGATTGAGTATGCTGCCGGGCGCGACGGCCTTACGATTGAGCTTAGAACCAAGGCAAAAATGACGGAGCAGCTTGCAGACTATTGTCGCGAAAAAGTATGTGAAAATATTATCTTTGCTTTTACTTTGACGCCTGACATGGTAAAGTTATCCTGTGAGCATAATACTCCGCCTGCAAATGCGCGAATCACAGCCATAGAAAGTGCGGTAAACTCCGGATTGAAGGTGAGAGTGTGCTTTGACCCGCTTATCATAGCCGATTGTCCCGATGAGGAAAACAGGCAGTCGTACTCAGAACTGATAAGAGAGCTTTTTGACAGGGTTGAGCCCCGGAGCCTGTATGATGTAAGTCTGGGGGAATTTCGGGTACCATGTGATTATCTTAAGAGGATGAGAAAGAAAAGACCTGAGTCAAAGCTGCTGGCCTATCCGTTTACCAAGGAGAATGACAGCTTCTGCTATGGCAGGGAGGGACAACTTCTTGCAGACTATGTGGAAAATGAACTCCGCAGTTACCTTCCTGCAGAAAAAATATACCGCTGGAGGTAGGATTATTATGAAAAACGCAATAGTTACAGGAGCTACAAGCGGAATAGGAGCTGCCATATGCCAAAGGCTCCTTGAAGGTGGCTGGCAGGTGTACGGGATAGGAAGGGACTTTACCGGGCAGCAGTTTAGTTCGGAGAGTGGGTTCCATACAGTAACCTGTGATCTGAAAAAACATAAGGATACACAGTACGCCGCGGAGAGAATAGTTAAGGAGGCAGGTGACATTTCTCTGCTTGTCAACTGCGCGGGTGTCGGATATTTTGGCCCCCATGAGCAGATTAGTCCTGACAAGCTCCATGAGATGGTGGCAGTCAATATCGAGGCGCCGATGATTCTGTCCGGGAAGCTTTTGCGGGGTATGAAGCGTGACGGTGGTACAATCATCAATATCTCATCCGTTACGGCGAAGAAGAGCAATACCCACGGCTGTGCCTACGGTGCCACCAAGGCTGCTCTTACAAGCTTCGGGGACAGTCTTTTTGAGGAGGCGCGTAAGTATGGGGTACGAGTAGTGAACATACATCCTGATATGACAGCATCGCATTTTTACCGGAATGCGGATTTTAGGGAATGTGATGAGGAGGATGCAAGACTTCTGCCGGAAGAGGTGGCGGCATGCGTTATGGAGGTGCTGTGTGTTCGTGCAGGAGCGGTGATAACGGATGTGACCATTAAGCCGCAAAGACATGGAATACAAAGAAAAGGAATTAAGCCTAAGGAGGAAAAAAATGATACTTGATATGTTTAGTCTTAAGGGGAAGGTGGCAGTTGTTACCGGAGCCAATACGGGGTTAGGACAGGGAATGTGTGTAGCACTTGCTCAGGCGGGAGCTGACGTGGTGGGAGTTGCACGAAGGGACTGTGATGAGACAAGCAAGCTTGTTGAGGAGAACGGAGCACGTTTTTTACAGATTAAGGCCGATTTGTCATCAATGGAGCCTATAGAACAGATTATTAAAGAGACGGTTGAGCATTTCGGACATATGGATATTCTGGTTAATAATGCCGGAATAATCAAACGCAATGATGCAATTGATTATACTGAGGAGGAATGGGATTCGGTGGTATTTATCAATCAGAAGTTTACATTTTTCCTGTGTCAGGCGGCAGCAAAGCAGTTTATCGCGCAGAAAAGCGGCGGTAAGATTATCAATATAGCATCCATGCTGTCTTATCAGGGCGGAATAAGAGTACCTTCCTATACTGCAAGCAAGAGTGCGGTGCTTGGACTTACAAGAGCCATGGCAAATGAATGGGCACAGTATAATATTAATGTCAACGGAATTGCGCCGGGATATATGGCTACCAACAATACCGAGGCTCTGCGCAATGATGATGGGCGTAACGAGGAGATACTTTCACGTATTCCTGCCAAGCGCTGGGGAACTCCTCAGGATATGGCAGGCGCGGTTGTATATTTGGCATCCGCTGCATCCGATTATGTTAGCGGATTCACACTTGCGGTTGACGGAGGATGGCTGGCAAGGTAGGTGGATAAGGAGAGTTTTAACATAAAAGGAAAAACTTATTATAAAAAACATGCGACCGGATAGGGAGGAAATCTAATGAATCGCTATTTATTATCAGAAGAGGAAAGTAGTAGAATTCATATTATTAAATTTATAGCTATTGTCTTTGTGGTGTTTATTCATTCTTATTCTTTGGAAGTGAATTTTGCGGAAGGAGCACAAGGCCTGGATTTGCCTAAGTGGTTATACTTGTTTGAAGATTGTTTGTCAAACTCCATTGCAAGATGTGCTGTTCCAATCTTTTTCTTATGTTCTTCCATATTGTTATTTATACGAACAAGGAACTATAAAGATACTATCAAGGCTAAAGTAAAATCTATCCTGATACCATATTTGTTTTGGAATACATTTTGGATTGTAGCATTTATTTTTTTGCAGAATTTTAGCTTTACAGCAGCTTATTTTTCGGGCTCTCATGCTCCGATATTGAAGTCTTCTATAATGGAATGGCTTGGCTTATATGGCCTTTTTAGTAAATATCCTCAGGATTATCCGTTATGGTTCATGAGAGATATGATGGTACCGATTTTATTTTTTCCTATAATTGAAAAGTTGGCAGATAGATTTCCAAAACAATTAATGACTATTTCAATTGCTATATTATTGATACCAATTACGTTTCCTCTTAAAGATGCTATTTTCTGGTTTTGTATAGGTGCTTGTATTGTCAAATTACAAATACATATGGATGTGCTTGATAAGATTTCAATAAAAAGTATTTCTCTTGTATATTTATTAGCCATAGTAGTGAGAACCTTGATATATGAAAATGTTCAATATGATAGTATAAGAACAGTCATTCATTCAATTACTATTTATATTGGGGTAGTTTTTTGGATAAAAATATCAAAATATATTTATGATAATACTTCATTGAGAAAAAAAATATTAGCGTTATCAAAATG
>CAMAKT010000068.1 GCA_945836135.1 uncultured Clostridia bacterium
AAGGTTGTAGAAGCATGTTTTGACACCCTAACCATATAATAAAAAATAAGATTTTTTTAAAGGAGTATCCCATGAAGAAAAGATTAACCTTAAAACAAATTTTCGCCATCATAGCCATCGTGCTGCTGGCGGGCTTATACATATCCTGTCTTGTACTTGCCCTTATTCAGAGTGAATGGGCGTCAAAGATGTTGCAGCTTACCATTGTCATGACCGTGCTGGTGCCTGTAACAATATACATATTCATGATGTTTTACCGGTTAAGCCACCGCAAGGACGACTTCGACGACCAGCCTTAATACTCGAATACAAGCACTTCGCTGTCATTTTTCTCAGACATCGTGAAACGCTTTAACAGCCTGTACTTTGCATTCTTTGCATATCTGACAGCATATTCAGGATTGCGGGAGAACATAATAATTCTTCCGCTTTCTTTTAGCAGTTTTTCTGCGCTGACAAAAAATCTCCTGTATATCTTCTCAATCTCTGTATTCCCTGACTCATTCACAGAAAAAGGCATGTCCGTAAAAATCTCGTCAAAAAGATACTCATGCTCAAAGGTAAAGAAATCGCGATTTACATAATGTATTATCTGCCCCGCTGCCTTAGTATTATTTACAGCAGCATCAATTGCCGCCTTGTTGATATCAAGACCGTAAGAGGTATTTGCCTTAACCACCTTCTGTCTCTCAATTAACATGGTTCCCACACCGCAGAAAGGGTCTAGCACCTGTGCATCCGGCACCATGTATTCCTTTGCAAGTTCCACAATAATCGCTGCATTTACCGGCTTGATTGATGCAGCCACATGCTCACCAAAATACGAAAAACGCTCGTCCTCAATGGTATACAATTTGAGGAGCGCATTAAGCATCCCGTCCTTATTCTCAATAAGTCTCAGCTCAATTTCATAATCCGAGGTTGAATTGATAAGCTGTCTTTCGCTAAGTCTCTCAAGCTCCGCTGCAAATCTTTTTGCAAAACGACTCTTTTTTTCCATATCAAGCTGACTTTTAAGCTCCATTCTGAAGTAAAAAGGGGCATCCTTCTTCTTATGCAGCATGGAAAGCAGCTCCATAAGCTTAGACTTGGCAAGTGCCTGTGCTACCTGTATAGGTTCAAACTCACATGCATTATATCCCGGAATTACAAAGAGAATATCACTGTAGGTTCTTATATTCCTGATAAGTCCCAGCTTCTGCGTCCTAAGCTTCACGCCGCCTTTAAACGGAATAATCTCAATATCTTTAAAATCGAGCTGTTTTTTCGTAACCTCCATATTCAGACGATTTGTTAAGAGAATACACTCGACAGGTTCAGGCAGCGTCTTAAAGCCTGTAAACTCATGCTTTGCAATCCCTTCCACAGACACAATAAGCTCAGTAAGTGCCCTCATCTCTTCTCCGATATGCTTCCTGTTGTCATCCGTTATTTCAACAGCTTTAAGCTTATCCACTCTTTCTTTGAAAAAACCCAGATACTCTTCGATATCATAACCCTTTAAGCCTTCTAGATATGCAGAACGTACAAAGAGCTGCTCCTCCGCCTTGTAGCCTTCCACAAGGGGCTTTACAAAGTCTGACATATCAAGGGCTCCCATAAGAAGCGCCGCATTTTTCCTTGTCTTGGCATCCTCGCTGTGCAGGAAGCCCGTCATGGTCTCTATGTCATCCTCCACAAGCTCAAAAAGGTCATTCATTTTGGCATCTTCCTTGATTTCCTGACGAAGTCTGCTTAAGTTCTGTCTTGTATCAATGCCTCTTTTGGCATTTTCATATAACTCTCTTATCATAATTCTCCTTTTGATGATAAAAGCCCTGCAGGAAGCAACGCCGCCTGCAAGGCTCATTTCATAATGTACCGGTCAAATCTATTTCTTAAGTTTGCTTTCCCTCTTGATAATATCATGTCTCTTAGGGCCATTGGATACAAGTGTAATAGGAGCCTGAATCTCTTCCTCTATTGCATCAATATAATCCTTACATGCCTGTGGAAGTTCATCATAATTCTTAATTCCACGGATATCGCATTTCCAGCCCGGCATCGTCTTAAGTACCGGCTTGGCCTTCTCAAGAAGATGTGTGGTTGGGAAATCCTTAGTAACCTTGCCGTCAATCTCATAACCAACACACATTGGAATCTCATCAAGATATCCAAGTACGTCAAGTACTGTAAGAGCAACCTCCGTAGTTCCCTGCATACGCACACCATAACGTGTTGCAACAGCATCGAACCAGCCCATACGTCTTGGACGACCTGTCGTAGCACCGAACTCGCCGCCGTCACCGCCTCTTCTTCTAAGCTCGTCAGCTTCATCACCAAATATCTCGCTGACAAATGCTCCGGCACCGACTGCTGAGGAGTATGCCTTGACAACAGTCACAACATCCTTAATCTCTGCTGCAGGAATTCCTGCACCGATTGCGCCGTAGGCTGCAAGTGTTGAGGAAGATGTAACCATCGGATAAATACCGTGGTCAGGGTCCTTAAGTGCACCAAGCTGACCTTCAAGGAGAATATTCTTACCCTCCTTGATTGCATTGTGCAGATACAAGGATACGTCAGCAACATAAGGTGCAATCATCTCCTTGTATGAGAGCATAAGCTTGAATACCTCCTCTGCATCAAGCAGTGGCTTGTGATATAAATGCTCTAAAAGAATATTCTTATATTCAACTACTCGTTCAACCTTCTCCTTAAGTGCAACTTCGTCAAAAAGCTCACTTACCTGAAAGCCTATCTTTGCATATTTATCCGAATAAAAAGGAGCGATACCGGACTTGGTGGAGCCGAAAGACTTACCTGCAAGTCTTGCCTCCTCGTATGTATCAAAATCCACATGATATGGCATAAGAATCTGTGCCCTGTCCGATACCAGAATCTTCGGTGTAGGTACTCCTCTTTCCTCTAAACTCTTAATCTCATTAAGAAGATAAGGAATATTAAGTGCAACTCCGTTGCCAATAATGCTGGTAGTGTGGTTGTAGAAAACACCGGACGGAAGAAGGTGAAGTGCAAACTTACCATATTCGTTGATAATGGTATGACCTGCATTGCTGCCTCCCTGAAAACGAACAATAATATCCGACTCCTCAGCAAGCATATCGGTAATCTTACCCTTGCCCTCGTCACCCCAGTTTGCTCCGACAATAGCCTTAACCATGGTTATTCCTCCTATAAAACAATAGTATGTGTATAAGCACATGCCCATACCTATATAGTATACAATAAAAAAACTGTCATGTAAATGTGGTAAAACAAAATTTATTCCAATTTTTCCGCAATTATTTCGTAACTGCCTCCAAAACTTCAAAATAGTTTTCAAAAGTCTTGCCACAGCATTTCGGATTCTCTATAATAACCCCCTCTGTCCTAAGTCCCGTAAGAGCAAATGCCATCGCCATACGATGGTCCTCAAAGGTCTGTATATGAGCTCCGTGTGGTATACCGCCCTTAATATATATTCCTTCCCTGCCATCTTTCATAAGGGTTCCACACTCAATTCCCATCGCCTCAAGATTGACAAGTATGGCATTAATCCTATCCGATTCCTGAAGCCTTATATGTCCTATATTGTATATGTATGTGGTACCGTCTGCAAAAGGTGCAATAGCCGCAAGAGTCATTGTTTGGTCTGAGAAATCGTTCATATCAACTTCCACAGCCTTGATATGACCCTCCTGCGGACCTATAACCGCTATGCCCTGAGCCGTCTCATTTACCGAACATCCCATTCTTTCAAGCACATCAAGAAACTTCATATCCCCCTGCATCATTGCACGCCTGCTGCCTTTAACAGTGACGCATCCCCCTGTAATCGCTGCCATGGACCAGAAATAGCATGCTGCTGAAATATCCGGTTCAATATCATACTCTCCCGCTCTGTATGCCTGTCCCGCTGGTACATGATAATCATGTCCGTCATATGTAACCCCACAGCCGAAGTCCTTCATCATCGCTGATGTAATCCTTATATACGCACCATCGGTTTTCTCACTTGTAATCGCAATATCAAGCCCCTCCGGCACAAGAACTCCCGCCATCATAAGAGCACTTAAAAACTGTGTGCTCCTGCTGATATCCACATGGACCGTCTGCGGCTTATCACCGTAGCCACACTGTTCACAGCATCTTCCCTTAACTCTTACCGGAAGATGTCCTCTCTCCCCGAGATATTCAAAATTCGCCCCCAGCTCCGTGAGTGCCTCAAACAGGGATTCCATTGGTCTTGCCTGCATCTGCGGTGTAGCATTAATTACATATTCGCCATCAGAAAGTGCGAGCATCGCCGTGAGAAATCGTGCCGCGGTTCCGGCACTTCCCACATCTATCGTTCCTGTCTTCTTGGGTATCTCTCCCCCAAGCCCCGTAAGTCTCACAGTCTTGTTCTCTTCATCCACGACCACATCATAGCCCAGAGCCTTCAGGCTTCCTATAAAATGCCTTGAGTCATCGGAGAAAAGAGTTCCCCTTAACACCGACTTTCCCCTTGCCATAGCAGCCATAAAAAGAGCCCTGTTTGTCACGCTCTTGGAGCCCGGAACCTCAACACAGCCTCTTACCGGCTTATCTGCCCTCTTTACCTCATATTTTTCCATATTATCTCCTAACTTAATCTGTTGCCTTCCTAATATATTATCTTTCGCATTTTTATCTTCTTTTACCCTTTATCAATACAGCGATAATAATTACAAACACCACAATGCAAAGCGCAGCAACCGCTATCCATTCCACATTCTTCGTTTCACTGACTGCTTCATTCGTCGTCTCATTTTCCGGCTGAGTTGTACTTGCTTCTGTAATAAGCTCTGTACTCTCAGTCTCGCTCTGTGTAATCGTCTCTGTTGTCTCAGGCTCCTCAAGCTTCTCCGTTATACGTCTCACCGATTTTCCGCACAGTGTACATTCCCCTTCTTCCACTCCATAATCGTCAACGGAAGCTTCCTTTACAATCCTCCATTCCTCAACAATATGCTCTCTTGCAATATAATTGTCCCTATACTCATATCCGCATATCTGGCAGTGATACAGCTCATATCCGTAATTCTCGCAGTCAGCTGCTATAATTTCCTTTGTGTATACAGGCTCGGCACATGTATGCGGCAAAAGAACAACCGAATAATCATAACTCTCATCACGTACAAAGTCTGAGCTGTTTCCGGCTACTTGATAGGTCCAGTTCATCACCTCTCCGATAAAGTCCTTACAATATGCTCTTCTGTCAGTATTATCCTCGTAAAATGATATTTTTCCCGTAACCCGTGTGTTAGTGAGATACCCCTCATATACCGTTCCGCTGGGATAGAGTATATACAAGCCCGCTACACCGCCATTGTGCACATAACCATGTTCGGAAACATACCCATCAATGTCAATATGGCAGTTATCCAAATCAAAATATCCTGCGCCGTATGCGCCTCCCAGGAACTGCTCATCCCTGTTTGCCGAATCCGTATCGTTGCAAATAAGCTGCACAGTTGCGTCCGTTCCTTCAATCCTGCCGTTGCCGTATCCGACAATTCCGCCCACTCCGAACATCCTGTCATGGGCATCAAGGCGTATATATGCATTGATATTGCACCCTGTAATCGTGCTGTTCTCACTGTATCCGGCTATGCTTCCTACAAAGCATGGCTGTTCGGCAGTCACCTGTGCATGATAATTAATCAGATTCAAATTGGAAACAGAAGCATTTGACAACACTCCGAAAAAACCTGCAAGATAAGTGTCATACACCTTCATGTTCCCGTCATAGGTCTGCATGGTAGAATCCGAAAGCCCAGTTACGGTAACATTAAGCAGAGCATATCCATTGCCGTCAAAGCTTCCTGAAAAATCAATCGGCTTCCATTCCCTGCCATTCATGTCAATGTCCTGCATCAGAATATAGTTCCCGTCGGGATTGTCAGCCATCATAAGCAAATCCTCATATGTATAAATTTCCGAATACTCTATGGCTGATACTTCACCGGCATCATAAAACACATTATAAAAAAATACTGTTGCAAGTATCCCCGTCAATATGCGCATAATCCATATACGCTGCCTGTTCCTGATATATCCTGACATTTTCATCCTCCTTATAACTCTTTCAACGCTTCCTTCTCTTTGGCTTCTCCATGTTTTTCCCGGAGTTTTTCTTTGATGCATGAACACATACCAGAATAAATACCGTTGTGATCACAGCAAGCACAATAGCTATAGAAACAACCATCATCTGCTGAGTGTGTCTTCTTGCACGTTCTTCTTCCATCGCCTCTTCAATGCTCATACTTTCCTCTACGCTGATGCTTTCCTCTATGCTGATGCTCTCCTCCTCAGACTGCCTTATGCTCTCTTTTTCGGATTCTCTTATACTTTCCTCCTCAGACTGCCGAATACTCTCCGCAATACTCTCCTCTATGCTCTCCTGTTCCCTGCTCTCGGCTTCCTGCACCTCGTAGGTCTTAATATTCTCAAGCATATTGTTGGCAGTATCTGTTCCGACCAAAGTCTTGTACAGACCGAAATCCGCACAGCTGTATTTGTAATCATCCGATACGTAGAACCAGCACCACTGCTGTGAGACATGCATCTTGTATGCCTCTTCGGCAACCTCCAGCGCTGTCCTTCCGTCCATCTCTTCAATTGGCTCTCTTAAATTCAAATGAAGCTTATTTTCTTCATACAGATGAAAGTAGGCTTTAGGAGTATCCCATACTCCATACTGTTCCAGTGAAGCAGTGTAAGACTCAGCATCTGCAGCAGCTTCAAGTGCATTCATCACTGCATCGGCAGTAAGTCTGTGATATCCATGGCCGTACTCACCGTTAAAGTCATGCGTCACAGTAACCTGCGGCTTAAAGCGCCTTATCTGCTCCACTATGAACTCAATCATGGCATCCTCATCATACTGGGTTCTGGCTCCCTCAAGGCTCTCGGAATACATATCCGTAAAACCCGCACCCACCGGATAGTATCGGCATCCTGCCGTCCACAGACCATCAAGTTTTTCATGCTCCCTTATCGATGCCGTATCCCAGAACTGCGTCATATATACAACCTGTATTTTGGCTTCCTGTGCAACCCCGTAGGTAGGAATTATTCCTCCAAAAAACAGTATCTCATCATCAGCATGGGCCGCTATAAGCATAATATCCGCTCTGTCACAAGGTACATTCCATAGCTGCACATTATCCGGAATGTCTCCCGAACCAAAGATTCTGATATCACATATCGAAATGCCGTTATCCGGTATATTGATAACCGCCTTCGATGTACCTGCTTCAAGCTCTATATATTCATGGATAAAGCCGTTCTGTCCGCAAGTGATACTTCCGTTATCCGTTTCCAGTACCCATTCCTTCACAGGACTGTTCCATATGATATACAGCCCATGAATAGCCCCTCCGTCCTCCGCCTGTACTGTAATCATATCTCCTTCATTGAATGTAATCGCCGTATAATAACTTCCGTCAGAAAGACCGGAAGCATCTTTTCCACTGTCGATAATAATTGAGGGTGACTTTTCCTCCGCCTTCACATTGCAATCCAAAACTACCACTCCAATTAATACCGCGCCAAACAGCATTAATATTCTTATAATAGAATTTCTGTATCGTTTCATATTCATAATCCTTCGATTTTGTTATCATTTTATTTTATCACGCAATATTCCTGTCTGCAACCATCCGTGCTCATTTTGATTCTGCAATCAAAGTTAATATCTATAATGACAACAAAAAGCAGTGGCTAAATTACATAAGCCACTGCCCGTCAGTCTTATATAATATTATACATTAATCTCAGCCTTCATACCAAGCTCTGCCTTGCTTGCCTCAAGTATAGGATTAATTACCTCGGTAAGGAACTCAGTAACCTGCTCCTTTGCGCGTCCTGTATACTTTGATGGGTCCATTGACTTCTTGAGGTCGTCAAGTGAAAGGTTGAATGCAGGGTCTGCTGCAATGAGCTCAAGAAGGTTGTTGTCAAGACCTTTCTCCTTGACATTGCGTCCCGCCTCCATGGAAAGTGTACGGATTTTCTCATGAAGCTCCTGCCTGTCTCCGCCAGCCTTGACTGCATCCATCATAATGTTCTCAGTAGCCATAAACGGAAGCTCAGCCATAATGTGTTTCTCGATAACCTTCTCATATACAACAAGTCCGTCGACAACGTTCATATAGAGGTCTAATATTCCGTCAACCGCAAGGAAAGCCTCCGGAACGGACATTCTCTTGTTGGCCGAATCGTCAAGTGTTCTCTCAAACCACTGAGTAGCGGATGTGATTGCCGGATTCATGGCATCTGCCATTACAAAATTAGCCAAGGAAGCGATTCTCTCACTTCTCATAGGATTTCTCTTGTATGCCATAGCAGATGAACCTATCTGGTTCTTCTCAAACGGCTCCTCAATCTCCTTTAAATGCTGCAGAAGCCTGATATCATTGGAGAACTTATGGGCACTTGCTGCAATACCGGCAAGAACATTGACAACTCTTGTATCAACCTTGCGTGAGTATGTCTGTCCCGACACAGGATATACATCCTCAAAGCCCATCTTGTTTGCAATCATCTTGTCAAGTCTGCGAATTCTCTCATGGTCATCGTCAAAAAGCTCAAGGAAACTTGCCTGTGTTCCTGTTGTTCCCTTAGAACCAAGCAACCTCATGGAGCCAATCAGATAATCAAGGTCATCAAGGTCAAGCTTAAGCTCCATAAGCCACAGTGTTGCTCTCTTACCCACTGTAGTAGGCTGTGCAGGCTGAAAATGTGTAAAGGCAAGTGTAGGAAGTGCCTTGTACTTATCTGCGAACTTGGCAAGTTCCGCCATTACATTCACAAGCTTCTTACGTACAAGCTTAAGTGCCTCTGTCATAATAATCAAATCTGTATTGTCGCCAACATAGCAGCTTGTAGCACCGAGGTGGATGATTCCCTTAGCCTTCGGGCACTGCACGCCGTAGGCATACACATGGGACATAACATCATGTCTTACAAGCTTCTCCCTCTCCTTGGCAACATCATAGTTGATATCATCCTGATGCTCCTTAAGCTCATCAATCTGCTCCTGAGTGATATCAAGTCCTAATTCCTTCTCCGATTCGGCAAGTGCAATCCACAGCTTTCTCCAAGTGCGGAATTTCTTGTCCGGTGAAAAAATATACTGCATCTCTTTGCTGGCGTAACGCTCAGCAAGCGGTGTCTGGTAACAATCTGTACTCATAAGTTCCTCCTTATTCGTGTTCACCTCTGATATCTTTATCCGGTGGTTCTATAGGATAATTTCCGGTAAAGCAGGCATCGCAGAAGTCAGTCCTGCCCTCTACCATATGTGTCAAATCACTAACTTCAATATAACCGAGTGAATCCGCCCCAATATACTCACATATCTGCGGAACAGTATGCGTGCTGGCAATAAGCTGGTCACTTGACGGAATATCGGTTCCGAAATAACATGGATGTAAGAAAGGCGGCGACGATATTCTCACATGCACCTCCAGCGCTCCTGCATCCTTAAGCATCTTCACAATCCTTGCACTGGTGGTTCCTCTTACAATGGAATCATCAATCATAATGACTCTCTTGCCCTTCACCGCCTCTGTAAGTACATTCAGCTTAATCTTAACACTGCTTTCTCTCTGAGCCTGCTTAGGCTTAATGAAGGTTCTTCCCACATAGCTGTTCTTGATAAAGGCCATTCCGTAAGGTATGCCGGATTCTAAGGCATATCCCATAGCCGCCACATTTCCCGACTCAGGAACACCCACTACCAGGTCCGCATCAACAGGATGTGTTTTTGCCAGAAGTCTTCCTGCCATAATTCTTGAGTTGTACACACTTATGCCGTCAATCCTGCTGTCCGGTCTGGCAAAATATATATACTCAAAAATACATTTTTTACATAAAGGCTGACACATGGAGGTGTCAGACTCTATTCTTCCGTCAGATGTAATAGTCACAATCTCACCTGGGCGTACATCACGGATAAACTCCGCACCAACAGCATCCAAAGCACAGGTCTCGGATGACAGTATATAGGTATTATCTCTTTTACCTATGCACAGTGGTTTAAATCCGAAAGGATCCCTTGCACCAATCATCTTACGCGGGCTTAAAATAATAAGTGAGTATGCTCCCACAATCTTCTTCATGGCGCTGGCAACTGCCTTCTCGGCGCTTGGTGTGTTAAGACGTTCCCTCGCTATATGGTATGCTATAACCTCAGAATCAATGGTTGTCTGGAATATTGCACCTGTATAGGATAGCTCCTCCCTCAAGTCAACAGCATTGACAAGATTGCCGTTGTGTGCCATGGCAAGAGTTCCCTTAACATAATTAAGTACCAGCGGCTGTGCGTTCTCTCTGGTAGAACTTCCTGCCGTGGAATAGCGAACATGACCTACGCCTATATTTCCCTTGAGCTTCTCAAGGTCCTCCGGCGTAAAAACCTCGTTGACCAATCCCATATCCTTATGGGACAATACCTTCCCCTTCGGTCCGTTAGTATCGCTGACTGCGATACCACAGCTCTCCTGACCTCTGTGCTGCAATGCAAATAATCCGTAATAGATTGTGGATGCGACATCCCCTCCGTCTAAATCATATACGCCGAAGACACCGCACTCCTCATGTATACTGTCCTCATCATAAAAGCTGTCTGTAATATTATTCTGTCTCATATTCACTCCATATATAGTATAAGGCGGTGTGGATTACTTGGAAAATTCTTTGCCGGTAAGTAACTGGTATGCTTCCTTGTATTTGTCAACGGTCTTAACAACTACTTCCTCCGGGAGAAGATAATCGTTGTCAGGATTAGCCTTGAGCCAGTCTCTTACATACTGCTTGTCAAACGAAGGCTGTCCCTTGCCCGGCTCATAGCCCTCAAGAGGCCAGAAACGTGAACTGTCCGGTGTAAGCATCTCATCACCTATAACAACATTGCCGTTCTCGTCAAGGCCAAACTCGAACTTGGTATCAGCAATGATGATACCCTTGCTCAGTGCATATTCAGCGCACTTCTTATAGAGTGTAATTGTATAGTCCTTAATCTTAGTGGCATATTCAAGACCCTTGCCCGGGAATTTCTTCTCTAATACTTCAATGCTCTTCTCAAAAGAAATATTCTCATCATGGTCACCGATCTCAGCCTTGGTACTTGGGGTGTATATCGGCTCAGGAAGCTTTTCAGACTCCTTAAGTCCTTCCGGAAGCTTGATTCCGCATACTGTTCCGTTCTCCTTGTAGCTTGCCCAGCCGCTTCCTGTAATGTATCCACGTACTATACACTCAATCGGGAGCATGGTAAGCTTCTTGCACATCATGGCACTTCCCTTAAAACGTTCCTGCTGGAAAAATTCAGGCATATCCTTCACATCAACGGAAATCATATGGTTAGGTACCACATCACTGGTAAAATCAAACCAAAACTTAGACATCTGTGTCAAAATCGCACCCTTGTCCGTAATCTTGTTCTTAAGGATGTGATCAAATGCAGAAATACGATCTGTCGCCGCAATGACAAGACTGTCTCCGATATCATATACCTCTCTGACTTTTCCTTCGTACAATAACTTGAATTCTTCCATCTTATCCTCTTTTCCGCCGGTATGGCTGTTTCTGTGTATCTGTCTGCCTCATAGCAGACTTATGCTATGTTCTTAAGTATAAATCATACACTTTAATAAATCAACTTAGATTTTTCTTCAAATTTTCACGTAAATGTATTATAATAATTATGAATTATTGTGAAATTGCGTGAATACCGGATGGGAGGATTAAGAATGTTAGAAAAAAGACGCAATCCAAGAATGGATATATCCCTGGAACTTCATATTTCATCGCTTTTTAAGCAGGATAACGACTCTATCGAAATCAACTCACCAATTACGATTGTCGATATCTCCAAGGGCGGAATAGGTTTTACAACGGACGATTTCCTGCCGATAGGCTATTATTTTAACGCAGTTCTTCAGCTCGGGCATCAGGAATCCAAGCTGTACTGTGTAGTCAGAATCGTACGCAGCCAGACCGTTGAAGGCGAAGGAAACCGCTATATCTACGGATGTGAGTTTGTAGGAATGGCACCGGTTCTTGACTTTATCTTTGACGAATACGCCAACGAAATTAATTCCAATTAACATTAATCCAAAAATCCCCTGACTCAGAAAATAATCTGCTTCAGGGGATTTTTGTTTTTATTGAGCGCCCAGTTCGTTCTCAGGCGTAAGGTTGCTCACCACATACAGGAAATTCATTCCGGAATTAGCTGCAACTCCTCCGTCTGCTTCATATTCATTCCCAACCATAAGGCATTCCGCCGGCACAATGCCGGCATCACTGTACTTCTCATACAGATATTTTGCAAAAGCGACATCCGGCTTCTTAAAGCCTGCGTCCGAGGAAATGGCTATTCCATCAAAATATCGTACAAGGTCAAGAGTTTTCAGTTCCGGCATGGTGAAAATTGCCTGTGCATTGGACAGCAGCCATACCTTGATGCCTGACTTTCTAAGTTCATTAAGCATATCATAGACGCCGTCATACACTCGTATGTACTCCGTTGATATTTTTCTGAAATATCTTCCGAAAGAATCGGAAAGCTCCCTTGTAATCCCTGCTTTTTTGCGTGAGCACAGGTCATAGAATACATCGGATATATTGATTTCCACCCTGCTTCCCGGTGTCTTTGCAAGAAGCTTGTTCTTATAGCTGTCACACAGCCTTGAATACTCTTTTTTCAGTTCCTTGTATTCATAATGGATATTATGCTTTCTCAA
>CAMAKT010000069.1 GCA_945836135.1 uncultured Clostridia bacterium
AAATATAGTCTGAATTTGACCTGAAAAAATATGATAAAAAAGAAATAAATGAAATTCTCATCAATATACGCTGACCATAAGTCAGCGTATATATACCAGCTTATGCGGAGTTCCTATTCTTAGAAATCAGGCTCATACATGAACGAAATCCGCCTCCAGCAGCTTTGCCACCGAAGCTCTGGCACTCTCCTGTAACCCCAGTGTATCCATGGCCTGTTCAACAGTCCAGCCCGTGGCTTCAATGAGGCTTCTGATATTTTCGGCTGTTGCTTTTTCTACTGCTTCTTCTACTGCTTTTTCTGTAGCCTCGTCAATCATATCCTGTATTGCCTTGCACACATCAACCACCTCCTCGTTCTCTGCAACTTCAATCTTAGCGTTCACACATACATTCAGCACATCAACCGCCTCCCGGTCAAGCCGGCTGAAACCCTCATCCTCTGTGATTAATCTGTCAATCCTCTGCCTGTCAGATGAATACTTGATAAAAGCCATCACCTCACGCAGATTGGAACTGAATCTCTGAAACTGCGCATCATCTATTGATGCAGGAGCAATTAGATTAATCTTGTAGTCCGGAACGCAGGAGATAAGCTTCTCGTCATAGTCCTTAAACATCTCATGAATCGATAACGCTCCATCCCATTCCTTCGAACCAAAATAAATCACCAACGTGACAATAGGTATAAGTCTGTCCTCTTTTGTAAAGCCTGACAAATACTCATCCGCATCAGCGTAGCAGTCTTTTCCATCTTTCCTATGTCTTGAAGCAACCTTTTGCACCTGATTGGAATATTGCAAGGCATCATATATCATATTCCTCACAGGCATCGCATAATGTATATGTGACTGTGCCTCAATCGCAAGAACCACATATGCCGTATTACTGTCTGTCATTGCAGTAAACGATTTCACTACATCCCTTGTTCTCTCCACACCATACATCTGCTTCGTAGCATTCCTCGCAGGTCTTCTCTTATTCACCTTAGCGTTCCCTATTGCATCATCAGCAGAGCCGTTAACTCCACCATACAATAAGTCGAGCTCCCTCGTATCAAGTTCATGCAGACAATCTGCCTTCACCCTCTGCTCCCCATTATAGATGAAGAAATTGAATGCATCAGCAAAAACCTTATTGTTCCTTAAATACTTTACTGTAACTGAGTCAATTAGTCCCATCATTCGCCTTTCTATATAACAACTCAATTCCGGCTTCTTGTCTTGATTCAAGAAGACAAATTGAGATTGGTAAAATGACAGGCATAATAAAGGTTATTCTCATAAAAGATTATCATATAAAATATGTTTTGTAAAGAAAAAATGTCATGCATCAACCGATTCATTACCGGGTGCCACATGACATTATGATTCATTATTTTTTAGTCAAGATAATACAACGTATGAAGGCTAAGTTTGAAATAAGCCAGTCCAAGCTCCGCAGAACGGTCGTTGGATATCTCAAACATAAGCTGGTTCCCTATGCTTCTTAAGTCATTCTTGGAGCAATAGAAGTAATACAACTTATTATTTTTAAGATTCTCAAAGAAGTTGTCATCTGTTACAGTATGAACCGTGTTCGCCGGCTCATCTGCATCCGCCTCTGCCGTCCAAATCTCGTTTATACAGTTTGACGTACCCACAAAGGAAATTCTTACGTCCATATTGTTGGAGAAGCTCATGTCCTCAGGGCGGAAGTATACGCGGATATATTCAGCATACTCATCCGGCACATCTGTCGTATAATCAATATCGGTCTTTTTACCAATAGATAAGTCAAATACACTACCCTGACTTCCCGCTGTCTCATTGGTAAGCTGAGCTGCTTCTATTACAACACTTGGTGCATCATAGCTTAATCTGTATGCAGCAATCATTGTGTTTACAAAAAGCTTGGCCTCCATATCTCCCGTAACCTCAGAGTGACCCACACCTGAATAGAAGATATTACCCTTGCTGTAGATGTAGTAGTTGTTAGCTGCATCGTTAGGTGATACACCGTAAGTAAGCGCTGTGCCATCCCCCGCCTTGGCGCTGGAGGTTGTACGGGCACTTCCGGTTCCGGTATTGCCGCTGGCTACCGGGTCGGAGAGGCAGTACCATACAGTAACCTCCGGGTCCTCCACATTCAACTGATACCACTGTCCATGTGTAGGTGCAATATTAAGTACATCCGAGATTGCATAAGGATAGGTGGTCACCTGTCCCTCATTGAGCTTGGTAGCCGTGGTTGTAAGGTCATTCGTATTACTAAAGCCGGTTGACTGTGAAACAGTATTTTCGCTGACAACAGTGCTTCCCTGCGGATTGGTTATCATGTACTTATACGGAACCTTATTATATACCTTGTGGGTCCAGCCCCACTCCGTTACCATCTCGTAATTGGTATTGTCATCTGAGGTCTGATTATAGGTCCAGCCAAGACGTTTCATCGCATAATAGGTAAAGCCCTGCTTCTGTTCACTGGCAATCTCGTCATAATCCCTGGCATTCTGATATGCAATGATTATGCTCCTCATTGCCTCGGATAGCTGGTTGCTGACACCCTTGTATCTGTTCATACCCATAAGGTCACGCATCATGGCATTTGCGGTATATCCGAAAGTCTTAACTCCATTGTATGGCAAATTATGCAAGGAAGTAATATCATGAGTGTAGAGGATACTCTTTCCAAGTTCAGTATAATATTGCAGATACTCAACTGCATGATTGCTGTTGTTCATATCAATACCACCGTAGGTATCACCAAAGCCAACTATAATCATATTATAACTGCTCAACTTCCCGATTTCCTTATTATCAAGCTCAGACTTAATCTTATTACCATTCTTGTCAAGCTCATCCGATGCTTTCATAAGTCCATCCGATGCAGGGTTTGAACCGCTTATTGGCTGTGACATATCAAAGGAAAAGCCACTGCCCTCAAAATATTGTTCAAAATCCTTCCATGTAATAGTACGCACAGTTATCTCAAAATCATTGAGAGCACTGTAATACTTCTTAAATATTGTACTGGTCTCAAGATTAAGCTTTCCCTGAAAATCTCCGCTCTTAGGAAGAATCTGAAGTACATTGAGCGTCTTTTTCTCCGTTGCGGTTCTGATTTTCACGGCTGACGAACCCGTCTCAGTACTGCGAATATTAGGATTGTCAAGTCTGTACACTTCAATCTTCCACTGTACAATTCCAACTATACTTGAAGCAAGCTCGTATGTACATACATTGTTTCCTACACTTGCCCCTCCCTCTTTAACTATCTCATCTGCCGCATACTTGCTGTCTCTGTCCTGGTCCACATAGATGCGGTAATGGTATCCCTCACTTAATACATTGAAACCAAACTGAAGGTATGCATTGCCGTTCGCATAAATCGGAAGGTAATTAGGATTACTTATAACAGCGCTGTCAGTGCTTACAGTTGTACCATTATACAATGCCGGGAGTATATTGAAGGTTACATTATTGAAATTATTCCTTACCGTCCTTTCAAGGCGTTTTGTGTCAGTGCTGCTGTACACTCCCCGCACATCTGTATCCGTGTTCCTATATGTACTCACAAAGCTGTATATATTAGAGCTCTCATCAATAAAAAACTTCTCAAGATTATACAGATAATTCTCTGCCACAACAGGCTTTCCTGCATTAACATAACTTGCAAGCTGTGAATATTTAATTTTGCTTATATCATTTCCCGGAAAGCGAAGTTCTTCGCTGTTCACAGTGGTACCGGTGGCAACCGAATATAAGAACTTCACGGAACGGGTTCTATTATTACTCGTGGTGGTATAAGAAGTTCCCTTCATGCTGTCGCCAATATGGAAATATATCTTTCCGTCCATGCTGTTGTCATTAAAATCCGTCACAGTCCGATACGATGTTGTTCCGTCATTAAATGTAACTGTAGCATTGTCCCTAGTATTATATGCTCCGGTATCCAAGCCGAAATAAATAAGGTCATAGTCAGAGTTAAGGTCATCCGTCTTTCCTATGAATTCAGCAGTGGTCTGATGTGTAATATCGAAATTCCCGACAAAGTCAGGGAGAAGCTTTCGTAAATCACCCTGCCCCAGCGTCCAGTTCGGCTTACTGTTCATATCAAGTCCTACACTCGGCTCAATATCAAGAACTCTGATGGTCATATCCTCGCCAAAATATCTTGAATTTCCCAATAATCCCAGAATATATCTGACTGCGTCGGATGAATCTGCCCCATTATCTGAATTATATTTAATCTCTTCAGCATTGGCTTCAAGCGTATCATAGAAATCCGAGAAGTATTTCCTGTCCGTGCCAATACTGCTTCCGACAAAGTCTTGTGTAAGACTTTTATTGCTCTTGTATGTATACACATGGTCAGCTACGTAATACTTAAATGTCTCACCTGTTGTCTGACAGCAGCTCCTTGAGGTTAACCAGTTATCATAAGATGTAGCATAGCTCCACAAAGATGCGGCATTCCTGTCACACAATTGTAAAGTTCTGTCTGACCAGTAAGTGGAAGCTTCTCCTTCCTGAAGAGTGTCAACAAGCTCCCCGCCTATAATCTTTATGACTTCCTCCCCGGGACTAAGGTAAATCTGTCTCAGAAGATTAGGATTCATGCTAAGGAGCATCATACAAAGCTTGAATACATTATTATTGCTGACGTTCCCCGTTTCTGTAATAGAGTTAAGATATGTGAGATTCCAGTCATAGACCTTCATTCTCTTGCTGGTTTTTTTTGTGGCACTGGTAATACCCAGACCAAAATTATAAATTGTATCATCCAAAACAATCCCGGCAAAATTCTTTGTATCAGTTACTTTGTAGAAAATTTTCAAGGTAACATCAGCGGAAATGTCATTTAGTTCAAATGCATTAGCCGGGTATTGGGATACTGTTGAAGTATGTCCCAGTCTGTTGACCGGCTCTCCATTCACCTTTGACTTCCATATATCAGTTGAAATCTCAACTCTGTTCTTCGGATGAATAAAAATAAGGTCAGAATAATCCACCCATTCAGGAGTAGCATTGAGTTCTTCCGGTGTTATGGTCTTAATCACACAGGAATAAGCTGATGCTGCTTCGTCCGACATCATGAGGGTATCTGTAAGGAAAAGCTCCTTATTCTTATATGAATAATAAAGCTTTGACACTTCCACAACCGTGTCTTCTGCGTTGCTTTCCCTGGTAGTATATATTCTGTCGCCTAATACCAGTTCGTCCTCCGAAAATGGCTCATCAAAGGTCACAGAAGCATAATCTGCAGCCTCAAAGCTGTTCACTGTGTGCCAGATATATGCCCCCTCGCTGCTATCATCCTCCACCTTCTGCATGGAAAGCACACCTTCACCATTCGCTACAAGCACAAAGCAGCCATTGCCGGCTCCGACATACTCATAATAGCCATTATGCATCATAGTAGCATCTTTAATACGTTCCTGCCATTTTGTGTCTGTTACTGAGTTGTAATAATTCTTCTGTCCTTCCTTTTCATCAGAGAAAAAATAGGTTAAGTCAGACACCTGTGCGACATTGGAAGCATTAAGGCTTGCAACACCACTAAGCATTCCGCTTCCGAACATATCCTCCACTCTTACCGGCTCACAGCCGCCGATAAGATAGCCGAACTCTGCGCACTCCTCGTAAGGCACAATCTCAAGAATAACAAACGGCTGCTCTACAGTTCCCCTCATAGAAGAGTCAAGCGTCTTTCCATACTGAGGCAGCTCTGTTATATTGTCAAGCACCGCACGTATGGTTGATGACTTTGAATATTCTGCCGCATCAGCTTTAATCAAAGTTCTGCCGCCAAAAGACATTCCCGTAACCGGCAATACAAAAGCCAGCAAAAGCGCCACCAGTTTCTTTGCTTTTTTACTAATAATATTCATCGCTCATCAACTCACTTTCTTTGCTTCATGTGTGTATCAGTTAATATATTATTCGGCACCGGGTATGATTTTTTTATACCCGACAGCCGTATTTCTCGGCTTTATTTCAAAACTCTGTGTAACCTCACCCTGGCTGTTTGCAAGGGTGAACTCCACATATATGCTGTTTACCTCCGTGGCACTCTCCACCGCCACATATGTATATACCTTATCTCCGGCAGGATTTACAGTCTCTGAAAGTGCCTTCCCCGTAATCGACATATATGTAACAAATTGCGACAGACAGTTACCCTTATTATAATCTACCGCTGCACCCGCATCATATATGTACAGATATCCCTTATCAGAACCTGTGCTCTCCTCAACCCAGATATACTGTCTTCCCTTTACCTCTCCGGCAGCATCCCCGGTTGTAAACACAAGCAGCTTTCGTCCGTCAGCATTCTTCTCTTCCAGGGTAAAATCCGTGCCCTCCAGAATGGCTGTTGACATTGAAGCCATAATAAGCTGCGAATCACTCTGCAAATCAATGGCAGTACTCTGCTTGCGGAAGAAGTTCATGCCACCCATGAGAATCGCCGAAATCATTGATGAGACGATTCCCAATATTGCAATGCTTACAAGGACTTCTACCAGCGTAATTCCCTTATTACCGGTATCGTTGTTAAGTTTGTCATTATACATCCTTACCATGCGTAAACCTTCCTACTTAACATCATATTTTCCCGTTGCAAAATATATGGTCAGCTCGCTGTTCTTGCCGCCATGCTCCGCCTTAATAACCGCAGTACCCGAAGTCTGTGAATATGTTGTTCCACCGGATACATAATTTACATTCTTGACCGCCCCCGTTGCCGCATCAAAAGTCATTGTAAAATCACTGACCTCAACTGCCGCTGCACCATCTGCCTGATAATAAAGAGTACACTTTTTAAGTACAGTGGTGGTTGTCTGCGGTGTCTTATCTGCTGCGGCATTCTTGGTGATTGTCATCGACACCTCACCTTCGGCATCGGTATTAACCGAAAAGCTCCAGCCGTGTGCAAGATTCTGTGTCATAGTCTTCTGTCTTGTCTCCTGCATTCCTGCAGCGATATTCTTGGTGACACTGGTCATATTGCCTGCCTGAATGAGTCCTATAGTTGCAAAGGACATACCGGTAAATATAGCCATAATTGCCATAACCACCAATAATTCAATTAATGTAAAGCCCTTATTGCCCTGTCTCATACCGACATTCCTCTCTGTCTTTCTTCTCCTTCAATACTTCAGCGATGTTATTTATTCACTTACGCTTGTCTCTTCGGATGAATTTGTCTCTTCCGCTGAGCTTGTCTCTTCTGTGGCTCCAATCATGGCACTCCTGCGGTAATTTGCTATGTTAACACAATCTGATGCCTGGTATCTGTTCAAATCTCCCGACTCCGTGTCGTCCCCGGATGTAGTATGTGCACCATCATTATAGCCCGTATGCATTCCGACGCTCACATCCGATGTTCCGTCGAAATAGCCTCTGACTCCCGGAAGATTCTTCATAATTGTCTCAATAAGCTCAGGTCTGGCAGTATAGTTGCCATTAATAATATTAATATTACCTGTAGCAATAATACAGCCCTCAAAGTCTGCCTTGGCATTCACAGCTCCTTTTGCGATGATAATTCCCTTTTTGCATGGGAAGGAATCGTTGATTTCCACATCCCCGGCTGATACATATACCATATAGTCATTGGCGTTATTGCCGCTCTCATCCTCAACATAGTAAAAACAGTTTCCTGTTATTTTGTCCTTGCCAAGGAGAATATTGTCAACTGCTCCCTTATTCAGCTCATCCTCAGACTTTATTTTGTAGCTGAAACGCATTGAACCATAATTGATTGGACCGTGTGCCGTCACAGGGGTCCACTCGGAAGCATCATACATCCAGTCATTTCCAAGCTCTATAAGAAGACTTCCTACTATCTTCTGTCTCCATACGGAATTGGCATACAGAACCTTTACAAGCTCATCTCCAACACCATTGTATTCATTGACGCTGCTGGCATTGTCCCTTATTATACCCTTCTCATATACTCGGGCGTTTTCGTTAATGCTTATGGATGAGCCCACCAGGAACTCACTATATGCCGTATCCACCGCCATACGTATCATGCTGCGGATTTGGTGTGCTTCAGTCAGAGCCTCCGCATCGGTAATACCTGCATCGGCGCAAAGCTCGTTATACAGCTTGTCATTATACAAGGCACGATAGAACTTAGCCGCATTGTCACCGCTTGAAAAATTATAAAAATATTCTTTCCTGTCGTCACCCAAATCATTTTCTATAACCTGCTCCGAAGCTAACAGATTCTTTCCGAAGAAATTGGCATTTACAATACCGTTCCATGACTCAGGAAGAATGTATGCAGTCTGAGCATATTTAATGGCAATGGATTCTCCTGTACGATAATACTTCTCATCACCTACGTCAGCGGTCCCTTCATCATAGATTACCCATCCATAGCCACCAAGAACGAGCGTCTTAATATTTGTAAAATCAATTTTTGAATTTCTGCTGTTTACAATAATGGCACTGCTCTTTGCCGGAGTAGCTTCCCCCGCTGTTACTCCGTAACCCTCAATGCTGTAGCCATAATAATCACCATTAATTGTAACTGAGTTGTTCATGGAGCCCGGCGTAAGCGTCAGGTCATCTGCCACATAAGCTGAAGCCGAAGACTGAAGTACCAAATCAGCACCTATAAGCTCAATATTATCAGCCCATATTCTTCCGTTATCAATGGTAAGTCCGGCATGGTTACTAAGCACCACACTGCCGCCGGTCACCACATTGCCACCCTTTACGCTTAAGCGGACGGGGTCGATTGCATCATCACTGCCCACGCAGTTGATTCCATTGCGTCCGTATACTCCACCTTTTACTTCGGTACTGGTACTTGAATTAACCATAGCATTGGATACAAAGGCATAATCCCTGAAGGAAAGAAGCAGGTTGCTGTTATCCTCCACTATATCAATCTCTGATTTCTCAGGAAAAACAATCTCATAATCGGTTGTAACCTGTGAAAAATAGTCTGTTTTAATATTCTGGTATGTAACAGTCACATCTTTGATTGTTATGGACTTAATCGTTCCGTCAAGAATTATTATCTGCGGTGCCGAGGACACCACTACATCCACAGTACAGTCCGATGTTCCGTTCCTGTATGTAGCTGACATATAGTTCTTAAGGTTGTCTGCGAACTTGGTCAAATCTATATTGGAGATTTCACCACCATAATTAAGTGCACTGTTTATTGAATTCTCAATAATCCCCGATTCTACAATAAGAAAACTGTCCTTAAACACACTGTAACAGGTATTCTTAAAATAAGTATTGCGAAGCAGTCTGTTCGCCTGTGAATTATCTATCATGGTGATGGCATCCCCATCAACCTCCAGAAGATTGCTCACAACATAGTCATAGGAAACTGCAAGCTGGGCATAGGCATCCGCCGCAAGACCCGCATATATCTCATCAACTGCCATATCAGCATTGTAATACGCATTTTTAGTCTTACTCTCCATGGACTTTACCTTGGATGATGACAACGCCATCGAAATAATGGTCATGCCAAGAACAGCAATAAAAGTAACCACCACCAGTGCCATAACCAATGATGAACCTGCATTACCTATACACCTCCATGTTTTGTTCCTCTTCATTTTCTTCATAAACGAACCTGCCTTAATCCTCCGTTGATACGGAATATACAAGCTCCGAATAACTTCCGTCGCCTTTTGCATCATAGTATACTTTGGCATCAATCTTATACAGAGAAGTGAGTGTTCCCACATTCTTATAGCCTACATGATTATCTTCGTTTGTAAGGTCCTTATCCGTATATACTTTAACCGGATTGGTACTTTCAACCGACAGAACAATCGTATCACCGACAACCCCCGGATTGTGGTAAATCTCATTTGTATACACATCCAGTTCCGATGAACCCTTGTTAACAATATTAATCTTGAATTCCGAATCAGCAACAGAGCCAACCTGCTCAACAAGATACAGCTCAACAGCTCTAGGAGTTCCGTCCTCATGGGTGAGTGCCACAGAGCTGTCCACCTTGATATTATATGTCGTACTCATAAAATGTTTAGGATCTACTATTTCCGTAATACCATCCTCAGCATACTTCACGCTTTCATACTTGGCATACAGAAAATACAACGGGTATTCGTCACTTCCGGTCAGGACGATTTCATCAGCCTTATATTTCAAGGTTCCGCTGTAGCGGTAAAATGCCATTGGTGTCTCATCCTCTTCTGTCTCTTTGCCGCCTGCGATTTCATCCTCTGCGCGATATACTACATTATAATCAATCTCATATGAGATATTAATCGTTACAATGTACTCATCCCCGCTCTGGGAGATATTCACATCAATAACCTTGTCCATATTCTTCTTGGCAAAGTCAGAGTACATATTGGTAAAAGCAGGGTTAATAATGCCCTCTATCTCGCCACCGGTATACTCATCCGCAAAGAGATTTCCGTAGGTATATCTGAGTGCCCTGTCCGCTGCAGTAGGTGTCCACGCTTCCCATCCCCCCGACGTTGAGTTCCACTTCTCAGTCACAGGCTTCGGAACCAGAGCATCCGTACTGTCGTAAGGGATTTCCTGATTTCTCATATATGTCAGGACATTATTGTCATACAGAACCAACTCACTGTATATCACCTTTGCTTCGTTGTACAGGTCGGTAAAATCCGTGTCCTTATAATCATAGGACGGCTTCGGCGTCAGAGTGAGCTGTAATTGAAATTTCTCTCCGTCAGCGCCCTGCACATTAAGCTTGTAGGAAGGTAAATCCACCGTTCCCGTACTGGTAAAGCCGGAGGAACCCGGCATTGCCTTAAGCATTGCTTCCAGCTCTGCCATATCAGTCGTATGCTTCGCAGCCTCGACAGCGCTCTGTGCCACTGCGGTGGCGTTCTGAAGCCGTCTGCTGCTACGGTTAATCTTTCCCGACATGACAAATGAATTCAAGAGAGGAACTGTAAGCATTGCCAGAATTGCAATGGCAACTAACAGCTCTATCAGAGAGAAACCACTATTCTGTTTACTTATCCATTTACGAGCTTTCATACCTGCCTCACAATCCTGCAATGTCTTTTACTTGTAGAACTTGACCTCTCCAGTAGTGTTCTCTATGTTGAAACGCGGATTTACCGTGTCATCATTGAGCACCTTGATATTTAATGTCATATCCGAATAATTAATAATTGTGACATTGGCACCTGCCAAATCCTTATCAGACTCACGCTTGCTGCTGAATACAATCAGGTCAAGGGAACGTCCCGGATTGAAGCTCTTACCGGTAGTGCCCGATGAAGGATATGTACTGTCACCCACCGAGTAACTGATTGTATATTCACCGTTCTCACCTTCGACGGTAATCACCACGTCCGTCGCATCATTGCTGTTGGCGGATATCTGGGACGATACCATTCCTCTTCTTCCAAGAACCACCGAGCTTAAATCGGATGCCTCAGAGCTTAAGGAAAGAGCGATATCGTAATTGGTCATAAGTCCGGTAACATCGTCTGTCTCCACGAAACTGTTAGGATTGGTGGAAGACACAAAAATATTCTCTGTTCCTGTCGGAACAATCTCAATTTCCGGTTCAAAGTATTCACGCCCGGAACCGGTGACAGCATACTGGGATATTGTAATGCTGCCGCTCATCTTCTCCTCCTCTTCATTGAAGGAGCAGCTTACGGAATCTATAGTGTACCTTGTATCATAATCCAGAATATATGCCAGTAAATCCTTGAAAGTATCATAGCCGCACTCATAGGAATATGTAACACTCTTCTTGTACCCCTTCAAATCGGTGCTGTACACCTTGCTGCCGCTGGCAGACGGATTGGAGGATGTTACATTACCGAAGGTATATATCAGGGCGGCATCCGGCATGCTCACAGTGCTAACCCATACATCAAGCTCATTTTCAAGCTCAGTCGTAAAAAGCAGGGTTGCCTTCTGTGAAAAACCTGAGTCATAGCCCACCAGTATAGCATCATACATAAGCTCATACAGCTTGGTATCTGCGGCATACTGACCCGCCTTGTCTTCCTTTGCCTTAAGGTCATTTCTCTTAGTCTGTAATTCGGTTATCTCCTTATTGAGTTCCTCCACCTTGGCATTGTAGTTACGGAAACCAAAGTAATATGATAAAAATATAATCAGAATACTTCCCACAAGGCAAAGCAGGAATTTATCATGTTCGGAAATTGAAAATTTCATATTACTTCGCCTCCTTTCCGGACTCTGTTTCTTCGGTCTGTGACTCGGCAGAGTCTTCTGATGACTCTTCCTCCTCGACCATCAGGAACTTAAAGGTAAGTGAAAAACTCTCCTGAATATTCTCTTCCTCATCCTTCATCTCACTGACACCTGATATCTGGATATCGTAGACATTTTCTAGCTTTTCAAGCTCCTCTAAGAACTTGGCTACACAGAGTTTGGAAGAACCTGTTCCCGCGATAGCTACCTGACCATTACTTACGGAGAAGCTGGAAAGTGAAATATCCGACGGCATAATCTCCTCCAGCTTATTGAACATATATAATATCGAATCATTGTCACTGTAGGTTGTGGCAACGAACTTGAGCATATCCGATGCTTTATCGTATGCATCATAATATGCATTAACTGTCTCTTCCACATCCTTAATCTTGTCAATTTCCCTGACAAGGCTGTCGCGTTCTTTCTTGACATTATTGTAGTTCCACCAAGGATATACAAAAAGAATTGCTGCAATAACCGTTG
>CAMAKT010000070.1 GCA_945836135.1 uncultured Clostridia bacterium
CGACTATTATCATTATTATACTCAAGGAAATAACTGGACTAATCCTGTAAACTATGATTTAACTCTGAACAGCGAGCGGGTGGGGCATGACAACTGCATTAAGGTCATTAAGAACTATATAAAGATAAAATTCGGTGAATAATACAGGCCTCGGGATTGGCTGTGCCATATACGGCTTTTTCCCGGGGCCGGTTTATTTCTAAGGAGGATTAAGCAATGAAAAAAAGATTTTCTTTTCCACCAATAGGAATGAGAATCATTAAATCGACGCTGGCCATAGCAATATGCTATGTCGTTTCTTTTATCAGAGGGGACAGTGGAATAGTATTTTATTCACAGCTTGCGTCGCTGTGGTGTATTCAGGTATATGTGTCAAACTCAATCAAAAATGCACGTCAGAGATTTATCGGAACGGTAATAGGAGCTTTGTTTGGACTGGTGTTTATATTATTTTTTGCATCGGATAATAATTATATAAATGCGTTATTCACTTCAATATTCATAATTGCAGTGCTGTATTCCACGGTGATAATCAGAAAAAAGGAAGCATCCTATTTTTCCTGTGTTGTGTTTCTTAGTATTGTCGTTAATCATATAGGTGATGCTAATCCCTATCTTTTCGTGTGGAACAGGTTCCTTGACACGGTTATAGGTATTATTGTGGGCGTAGGTGTGAACTGCTTCGACCTGCCGAGACAGAAGAATAAGGATATTCTTTTCCTGTCAGGACTTGACGATACTTTGCTGCATGAGGATGATAACCTGAGCGATTACTCAAGAATTGAACTGAACAGAATGCTTGATGAGGGCCTGATGTTCACCATATCAACCATACGGACGCCGGCATCACTTTTGGAGCCTGTGAAGGATATAAGGCTTAAGCTTCCGGTTATAGCCATGGACGGGGCAGTTTTATATGACATAAATAAGAGAAAGTATATCCATGCCTACGTGATATCCAACCAAAAAAGCAAGGAAATCCTTAATATTATTGAAGAGGAGGGACTGACTTGCTTTATCAATGTGATTGAGGATGATGTGCTGGAAATCTTTTACAAGGACACAGATGATGAGGTGCGATGCCGGCTTGTGGAGGAAATGAGAAAATCTCCCCTTAGAAATTACTTTAACAGTCGTAATCTTAAGGATGAAGAAGTGGTATATTTTATGCTTCTGTATCCTACAGAGATAATCGAGAAATTCTACATAACTTTGGGTCAAAAAGGAATTCTTTCCGACTTCAAGGTGCTCAAATACAAATCAAATGATTACGTGGGCTATTCCTATATAAAGATATATAACAAAAATGCATCAAAGGAGCATATGTTAAAATACCTTAAAAACTATCTGGGAATCGAAAAGACAGTAACCTTTGGAAGCATAGAGGGAAAGTATGATGTGATAGTGGAGATGGGAGATACCAATAAAGTTGTCAGGGAAATCAAGAGGAGGTACGAGCCTGTCAGCTTCAAGCTTGCGGCAGCCAAGGCATGGAAAGGAAAAAATAAGCTAAAATAATTAACTAATGTAGCTCAAAACTTTATTATATAGTATAATACTTTTCAGAGAATGTAGTTTTTTCTGAAAGGGGATTATATATGATAATTCACGAGCTTAAGGATAACTGGACTTTAACGGTTATTGGTAAAAATATATATGATATCCCGGAGAAACCAGTCAGCACAAGAGTACCGTCAACAGTATATGGAACCTTGCTGGATAATGGGCTTATACCGGATCCGTATTATCGGGATAATGAACTTAAGGCTACAAGGCTCATGGAGAATGATTTTGCTTATGAGACGGATTTCACGCTGGGAGCAGAGGAGAGGAAGGCGAACTGCCTGATTCTTCGCTTTGAGGGCATTGATACAATTGCCGATGTATAT
Source organism: uncultured Clostridia bacterium (assembly GCA_945836135.1). Lineage (GTDB taxonomy): Bacteria > Bacillota > Clostridia > Lachnospirales > Lachnospiraceae > CAG-882. The sequence goes on from CAMAKT010000070.1 coordinate 1,890, forward strand.
CTGAATGACAGAAAAATCGGTTCTGCAGATAATATGAACCGTGTATGGGAATATGACATAACTTCCGAGATTGAAGGTGATGAGGAGGACACGGTATACCATTTGAAGGTGATTATCTATTCACCTATTAAGTATATTACCGATATGAATGACAGGTGCCCGGTGGGCGGTTCTGATGATGCCATGCCGGGATTTCCGCATATAAGGAAAGCTGCCTGTATGTTTGGATGGGATTGGGGACCGAGACTTCCGGATGCCGGACTGTTTCGTGATGTTTCCATCAGAGCGGTAAATACAGCACGTTTTGCGCAGGTATTTATCGGACAGGAGCATAAGGTAACCGGGACTTCCGTACATGGCAATCAAGTAGACTCTGTTAATTTGACTGCTGATGCGGAAATTGAATGGATGCCTGGCATTACCTCGGGAAGCGCCAGAATTGTAATGAGCGTAACTTCTCCGGATGGGAGCATGGTTCTATCAGCAGAAAGCGAGCCAATTGACCCCATTACGGAATCTGCGCCCTCGGATAAACTTACAGGACTGAACTGTGAACTTCGCAGCAACCATGTGAGAACAAGTCTGAATATTACAGAGCCGAAGCTTTGGTGGCCTAACGGATACGGTGAACAGTCTCTGTATCAGACGCGCATAGAACTGGTGGATGCATATAGCGGAGAAGTATTAGATGTGTGGAACAGGAAAATCGGTCTTAGAACCGTAACGGTCAATACGGATTCCATGCAGGATGAGACATATGACTGTCATCTGACAGACCAGCAGGAAGACCTGGATGATGGCATCAACATTATCATGGCGAATGGTGATAAGAATGTAATTGTCACAGATAAAAAAGTAAAAAAAGTAGAAGGTCGTAACTTCGCAATTGAAGTCAATGGACTTCAGATTTTTGCCATGGGAGCGGACTACATACCGGAGGACAATATTCTGACCAGACAGACCAGGCAGCGTACTGATATGCTTTTAGCTTCGGCACAGGAATCTCATTTTAACTGTTTGAGAGTCTGGGGCGGCGGGTATTTTTTGGATGATTTCTTCTATGATGTCTGTGATGAGAGAGGACTGTTAATCTGGCATGATTTTATGTTTGCCTGTGCATCCTATGAGCTGACTGATGAATTTGAGGCGAATATTTCTGCTGAGATTAGACAGAATGTCCGCAGGCTTCGTTCACATCCATGTATTGCGCTCTGGTGCGGCAATAATGAAATGGAGACCCAGTATGAAGGTATGGCGTGGCCTAAGAGCAGGAAACAGTATTATGATTACATACGCCTTTACGAATATATTATTCCGAAAATTGTAAAGGAAGAAGACCCGACTACCTTTTACTGGCCGTCATCACCGTCCTCAGGCGGAAATTACGAGAACAGCAACGCAGAGAATGTGGGAGATGTGCATTACTGGGGAGTATGGCATGGAAATGAGCCTTTTACCGCTTACAGAAAGCATCATTATCGTTTCCTGTCAGAGTTTGGTTTCCAGTCTTTTCCGGCATTGCAGACGGTTCGACGTTTTACCGAAGAAGGCGATAGAAACATTTATTCCCGTATTATGGAGATGCATCAGAGGAATACAGCCGCTAACGGGAAGATTATGAACTATATTTCGCAGACATATCTTTATCCTAAGAACTTTGACGAGCTGCTTTATTGCTCACAGCTTCTTCAGGCAGATGCAATCCGGTACGGCGTAGAACATTTCCGCCGTTTCCGCGGAACCTGTATGGGAACAGTGGTGTGGCAGCTTAATGATATCTGGCCGGTGGCTTCCTGGGCAAGCATGGACTATTACGGCAACTGGAAGGCGCTGCAGTATGCGGAGAAGAGGATGTTTGCACCGATTCTTCTTTCCTGTGAAGAGCACGGCGAGATTGACCAGAAACCACACGCCAACACTCTGCCAAAGTCGGTGGATGTGAGCGCGGATTTACATGTGGCCAATGAGACTGCCGATACTGTGTACGGAACAGTAATATGGTCCCTCAGACTTCCGGATTCTTCTGTTGTCCGTGAGGGCAGTTTTGAGGTGACAGTACCTGCCTATGGCGGCATATGGCTTCCTCATCTTGACTTCAACGATCAGGACAGACTGAAGGTGCATCTGACTTATGAGTTGCTGGTGGATGGCAAAGCCATTTCTTCCGGCACTACGCTTTTCTGTGCTCCGAAGCATTATGCATTTATAGACCCACAGTTGCAGGTGTCGGTAGATGGGAATACGGTTACGGTGACCGCAAAGAATTATGCAAAATATGTAAGTGTGGAGACAGAGAACGGTGTTCTGCGTCTTGACGATAATTTCGTGGATATGGAGGCCGGAACAAGAACTTTCCACATACTTCCAAGCAGAGACTTTACTGACGACGGTACAGGAGTATCGGGAGCTTATCGTGTAAGAAGTGTATTTGATATTGCAAGGTGAGCTTAAGGGATAATATTATACGAGGAGAATTAAAACATGAAAAATACACGAAACTCAAATATTGAGTTATTAAGGTTGTTGTGTATTCTGGGAATAGTAATATTACATTCTGTAGGAATGGTTTTTCAAGTAACGGGAATTAACAGGGCTATATCTGTTACAGCTATCAGTATTTTTAATTCATGTGTATCGGTTTTTATGCTTATTTCAGGATATTATGGATGTAAATTTAAGGTTAGTAAGCTTTTTCGTCTGGAATTTCAGATGCTGTTTTATTCATTGCTGTCTTTTGTAATTCTTGGGATATACACAACATGCTGGTCCAAGCTCAGTCTGCTTTTGGCGCTGCTTCCTATGTCTACAAAAGAATTCTGGTATATAACTGTATATATGATAATATTTATGCTTTCACCGTATATTAATCGTGTCGCTGAAGGACTGGACAGAAAACAATTTAAGAAATTAATTCTTATTATGATATTTTGTTTCAGCATCTTAAGCACATTAGAATGGTGTGATATAACAGGAGATGGCGGCAAGGGTGTCCCGAATATGCTTCTTATGTATTTCATAGGACAGTATATACATTTATATCATGATGAACATAAGAATCCGTGGAAGATGTTTCTGTATGCATGCATTGTCTTTGCAATAAGCTCGGGACTTAATTTTGCAGTTTCTGCTGTAAATGGAGAGAGTGGATGGAAATGTATTTTTTCGAATGATAATTCGATTTCAGTTGTTCTGGGCAGTACGTTTTTATTCCTGTGTTTTAAGAATATTAATATTGAGTCACGGATTATTAATCATTTTGCAAAAGGTGTTTCAGGCGTGTACATGTCAGAGAAGCTTATTCGAACGTTATTGGTTGCATATGTTTTTCCACCGAATTATGCAGAAAAATGGTATTTTTCTTTCTTTATTCTTGCATATGCAGCTTTTGTGGTTTTGACAGGACTTATAATAGATTTGCTCCGGCAGCTGATATTTAACCGTCCAGAGATAAAAGTGTCAGAGCTTTGTGAAAATATCCTACATAAATTAACGAAAGGACATATAGTGGATGAATAAGATATGGGAATTTTTTGACAAGCTGAATGAAGTAGTATATGTTTCCGACATGGATAGCCATGAATTAATATATATGAATGAAAAGACATTGGAAATGTACAACTTCAATTCCGTGGAGGAGCTTGCCGGTAAGAAATGCTATGAACTTCTTCAAGGTTGTAATGCGCCCTGTGCCATATGCAATAATGGTTTACTTGAGGAGGGAAAGTTCAAAGAGTGGCAGTATTATAATCCCATTGTCAAAAAGTATTATGTTGTAAAAGATACAATGATTGTCGAGAATGGGAGACGTTGCAGACTGGAGATTGCCATTGATAACAGCATACAGGAACAGAAATACCATATGTTTTTAGCACAGCAGAACCAGGAAGCCCTTGCCAATGAGGGAATGAGGCTGGCTTTGCGGGCAGCTACACCGGATAAGTCTATTGATATTATCCTGGAGTATCTTGGGAAGGCACTGCACGGAGAGCGTACATATATTTTTGAGAAGAATAAGACCGGTGGTGATGATAATACATACGAGTGGGTGGCAAACGGGGTGACTCCGGAGATAGATAATCTGCAGAATCTACCGGCTGAGGTATGTGCCAACTGGTATCGCAACTTTAGTGAGGATAAGAATATCATTATAGAGGATTTGGAAGATATTCGGGAAAGCGACCCTCTGCAGTATGACAACCTGAAGCGCCAGGATATTCATTCGCTGGTGGTTGTTCCTCTGTATGATGATACAAAAAATCTTGGATTTTACGGAGTGGATAACCCCCATGGAGAGTCCTTTGACTATGCGCAGAATATGCTACAGATTGTGGGACATTTTATCGTTTCCTGCCTGAAACGTCGAAACCTTCTCATACAATTGCAGAAAATGAGCTATTATGATCAGCTGACAAAATTAGGAAACAGATTTGCCATGGATAAATACATGGAAGACTGCTCATATGAAGACGGCTTTGGTGTTGTATACTGCGATATCACAGGCCTTAAGAGAGTGAATGATACTGAAGGACATATGGCAGGTGACAGGCTGATACTTCGTGCCTGTGACAGTCTGCGGGATGTGTTTGGCGGATACGGTTTGTTTCGTATTGGCGGTGATGAACTGCTGGCATTGTGTCCCCATATAGAACGTGATGAGTTAGAACATAAGGCTGCAAAACTCAAGCAGGTAGCCCTTGAACATGCAGTAATTATGGCAGTGGGGGCTGTCTGGCAGCAGAAAACGGACGGAGATTTAGACAAATTACTGACAGAGGCCGAGAAGCTTATGTATCAGGACAAATCTTTGTATTATAGGAGTGCCGGAATCGATAGAAGAAAATAGAAAAACGGAGTAGCGCATATGAGAAACCAACCATTTTACATAGCCGTTTGTGACGATACACAATCCGACAGGGAAAAAGCTGTTGAGATGCTTGAGAAAATCAGCCAAAATGAACGGATAAATTCAGAGATTTCCTGTTTTGAAAGTGCAGAAGAGCTTTTGAGCAGTATTAATAAAGGCGTGCAATACGATATGTTGCTGCTGGATGTCATGATGCCGGGAATGGACGGTATGAAACTGGCAAAGGCACTGCGAGGTAATGAAGAGAAGATGTCCATTGTGTTTATGTCATATAACAGGGAGATGGCAATGCAGGGATATGAGGTATCTGCGGTACGATATCTGGCTAAGCCCGTGGATGAGGAGCATCTTAAGGAAGCAGTTTTATTCTGCTGCGGACGATGTCAGAAGAGCGAGGAGTTCCTTTTGCCGGTGAACGGAGGCACGAGAAAGGTAGAACCGAAGGATATTTATTATATTGAGATAATAGGAAGAAAATGCAGAATCAGGCAGGAAAAGGAAGAATGGGACACAAGTATTTCGATGGAAGATTTGGAAACAATGCTTCTTGGACATGGTTTTATACGGTGCCACCAGAGTTTTCTGGTTAACTGCCGATATGTCCGGGATTTCCGTACATCCTCCATGGAGCTGATGGATGGCAGAAGTGTTCCTGTCAGCAAGCATAGAATCAAAGAAGTAAGAAGTGCTTTTTTCGAATACATGAGCAGGTAAAAAGAGTGTCAGAAGCAAATATATAGCTTTCTGACACTCATTGCTATCAATCTGAAAGAGGTATCACAACTGTAATTTTATATGTATCCTCTGCTTCTTCTACGGAAATCATATTATCTCCCCAGCGTTTCATAATCTGGCGTATAATTTTCAGACCGTACCCATGCTCAGGTGTGGGTATTTTTTTATTGGTGCCTGCGGCACCTGCCATGGAGTTTTCACAGGAGAAAATAAAGTGGTTATCATTACAGTGAAAATCCAGCTTGATTTCAGGCTTTTTGCTTTCGGAAGCGGCATTTATGGCATTGTCTAAAATATTAACTATAAGACAGCACAGCTCCGTATCTGTAAGAGGCAACTTGGCGGGGGCATCCGAACGGGTTATTTCCGTGGAAATTCCTTTATCGGAAGCTGTATTCAGCTTGCCGTTAATCAGAATGTTAAGTATCTGGTTTTGGCTGTCCACAACCGGGCGTACAGCTTCTACCTGTCCGATAAGCTCATCAAGATAGCTTGTAAGCCGTTCCGGCGTCTCTTCAGCCATGGTGCGCAGCAGGGTGTAGTGCTTCATGGTGTCGTGCCGCAGCATCATCACTTCCTCGGATTGTCTGCGCAGATTATCGTAGCTTTCCATGGCAAGCTCATTTTTGGCGGCAAGAACGGCCAGCTCCGTACGCCGTTCCATTTCCTGTTCTATGAATTCCATCACAACTGCAAACAAGCCGGAAACAAGACAAAGAGTGTATACCAGCTTTAATGAAAGATTCGGACTGTATAGCGTCAAATCATTATAAAGTCTTGACAATACTGAGGTGGTATAGCCGGGCAAAAACGGAATGCTTATTATAAGAAACAGCACATAGCCGATGACAATCACAAGTGCAGCCTGTGACATGTGGCGGAAGAAACGGCTCCCCTTCTTTGCCAGGTAGACACCACCAACAAGAGTGACAAGCAATGTAAGAAATCCCACAGTCTTAGGCAAATCCAGGAAAAATACATACATATCTCCGTATTTTATAATCTTATCGGTCTGAACAAGAAGGTGGAGGACAGAAACGCACCACTGCAGGGCTGTACATGCTGCAAACATAGGTCTGAGTCGGTCGGTATGCAGTGTGAGGAACAAAAGCAATGCTCCCACCGACAGATGGAAAAACAGCCATACCGGGTCAAAGAAAGGTATTCCAAAATATTTAGTGAAGAAATCAGCCTTTGACAGAACACTGCAGATTCTGAATAGTATTGCCAATGCAAAGACAGGAAGACGAAGTGAAAAATTACCCACGGAAGCGTTCCAGATAAATGCTGCCAGCAGTAACAATTCAAGGGAAAAAAGCAGCACCGCAGGGAACATTGTACTTGATGCAGAGGCAATGAAGCTGCTTTCATAAGCATATCCGCAGTACAACGTCACATTGCAGGGCCAGACTGTTATGGTATCTTTCTGGACTTCTGAATATGCAGGGCTTGACTGGGCAATAGTTAACGTCTTCCCAAGATAATCAGGCGGAAGTGAGACAATAATAGCATCCGTGCGGTCAAACATCAGCATAGGAAGCTCAAGATAACCGATACGGTTGTCTAACTCAGGCCAGTCAGTGTAAATCATATCATTGTCCAGATAGATGCTTACTGTCTGGTTGACTGTACCAATTCGTAGTGTTGGGCTGTCAAGCTCTTCAGTCAGTGTGCGGGAATAATAGAAGGTCTGGCCAAGGTAGTCGGCCCCCATGTAACCGCCGGCTCCGTCAGGAGTCAGCTCTGTGATTTTTCCTTCTACATTTGTATAGACAGTCCAGCCCTTGTCGCCCTTCCACTCCTGTCCGTCCTGTGGACAGATGGACAGGTCGTAAGTGACATCTGTCATCGGTTTTGTATAAAAGAGAACTGCCAATGCAGAAGGAACGCAGATAATAATAGATAAAAGCAGGGCAATAATCAGTTTTGACAACTGTTTTTTCATCGAAATAACCTCCAAATAAAAGCTGTTTTAAGTGTAACAAATTTTTTTATTTTGTACAATGTTTAAAAAAAAGCAGTGAATGCCCAGTTTTGTCACTTTTTCGCCCATTTTTGCAAAGACGTTGAAAAAAGAAATTTATTATTATATTTTTAAAATAACTAATTACAGAAAAAAGAAATTATTGTATAATTATTGTGTATTGTATACCGGTCTATGGAGGAAAGGCTTATGGATAAAATTACAAACAAGATGGAAACAAATGGAACACAAAAGGGGCTGAGCAACAGGATAGGGGAGACGTTTGTCAGGCATTTACGCCGCGCACTGATAATTGTATGCCTTGAAGCCATGATGGCGGGCGGAATATTTGCAATCATGTATACCCTGAAGGATAACCGCAGTTCTGCAACTGAATATACAGAGGAAATAGACCGTGCCATGCAGAGTAAGGTGAGTATGCTTGAAGCTGTTGCTGCAGGAATAAGCAGCGGAACGCTTAACGAAAGAGAGGACATCCAGAATTATGTGGATTCCATGGTGGAGATGGACAATCAGGTTTCGGCTGTCTATAGCTGTTATGACGAGAATGTAACAGTTATGAGCGGCGGATGGCAGCCGCCGGCGGATTTTATTGTGACGGAGAGGGAGTGGTACAAGGGAGCGCAGGCTAATTCGGGAACAGTTTATATTTCTTCGCCTTATGTAGATGAGCAGAGCGGAGGCATATGCATTACATTGGCAAAAGCAACCTACCGTGACGGTAAAGTGGCAGGTGTAGTGGGAATGGATATGTATATGGACAATCTGGTTTCTCTTATTGAGAAGAGTTATACCCGTAGCAGCTATGTCTTTTTGACAACTGCGGACGGAACTGTCCTTGTGCATCCGAATGCTGAATACTCCATGAATGTGGACAGCAGTCTTTCAGTACAGGATATTAATTCCGGAAGATACAGTTCTTTTGTGAAACAGGATATGGTCACAAAGCTTTTTCTGGATTATAAGGGTGGCTTTAAATTCGGAATCGGCAGTACTTCGACAGTGACAGGATGGAAGTTGATTTCAGTAAAACCGCTTAATTCAATAATTCTTTCATTTGCTTTGATTATAGGTGTGAATATTATAATTTATTTTGTGACTACAGCTATCACCAGAAAGGCAGTTAACGGGAAGATAAGTGTGTTATTCAGACCTCTTGAGTCAATCAGTGGCAAGATGACTCAGGTTGCCCAGGGCGATTTGTCGGTGGTATTTGACGAAGAAAAGAATTCCTTGGAGATTGAACGGCTGACGGATTCCATAAATGAGACAATTGAGAGTCTTAAGTTCTATATTGACAGCATTTCGAATACGGTCACGGCGATTTCGGATAAGAATCTGACAGTTACGATTGATGGCGATTTCAAAGGAAGCTATGTTCAGATTAAGGAAGCACTTCAAAGCATTATTCTTAACCTGAATGATTTTTTCAACCAGATTAGAAATGAAGCCGAAAGCGTACTTAAATATTCAAACGATTTGGAAAAGACGACAGAGAGTGTGGCACATAGTGCTGCTGAGCAGAATGTGGCGGTTGCAAATGTGTCAAAAGACATGGCTCAGCTGACGGAGCAGACAAAGCAGATTACAGAACGTGCAGTGTTTGTGCGTGACAATTCGGAAACTACCAGAAAGCATTTAGAAACAGGAAATACTGAGATGACCGAACTTGTAAGGGCAATGGAAAGTATTGAACAATGCTATGCTGATATTGCCGGATTTGTAGAAACGATTAAGGATATTGCCGCCCAGACCAATCTGCTTTCTCTGAACGCTTCAATTGAGGCGGCAAGAGCAGGGGAGGCCGGAAGAGGCTTTGCTGTTGTTGCGGGAGAGATTAGTACACTTGCAGCCTCCAGCGAACAGGCAAGTGAGAATATTAATAAGCTGATTGCAGAGTCACAATCTGCCGTCTTGGAAGGGAAAAAGCTGGTTACAGTCACCTCTGCTACGATACAGCAGGGAGTGGACGATTCGGTTTTGTCTAAGCAGCATATTGATGAAATCGTAGATTTTGTCCGCAGCCAGCAGAAAGCAATTGAAAATGTCAATGAGGAATTAAAGGAAGTTGCCGAGATTGTGGAGAACAATGCAGCAAGTGCACAGGAGAATAATGCCATAAGCCAGCAGCTCAACGAATGTGCCCAGAGCCTCAAGCAGATGGCAGATTCGTATATTCTGTAATGTAATATTTAAGACAGTTTTTAAGAAAAATGTATACTTTTTTCCATTTGTGTTGTAAAATGATACGAGTGATACAAAAATGGCTTTTTTGTAACATTTTAGATTTTAAGACATAATATGGAGGAATTTATGAGCTATTATATTTTTTCGGATGTTTCACTGGATATTGACAGCAGCTTTGCCAAGGAGAACGATATACGTTATGTTCCGATGGAGTATGTATTAGGAGAGGACACCTTCTGCTGTGCGGCTCCTGAGAGTGATGAGATGATGCATAATTTCTACGAAAAGCTTCGTAATAAGATTACCACACATACCAGCCAGATTACTCCGAACAACTATATCGAACTGTTCGAGAGCTATGTTAAGGATGGTGCGGAGATTATCTATCTGTCGCTTTCCAGCGGTCTTAGCAATACATACGAATCTGCACTTATGGCGGTACAGACCCTTAAGGAGGAATACGGCGAGGCGAAGATTGAGGTTGTAGACAGTCTTGGTGCTACCGGTGGAATGGGACTTATGGTAGAGTCTGCAGTGACTAACCGTAAGGCAGGTATGAGCTATAAGGAAAATGCACAGTGGCTCAGGGAACACGCTAACAACATCAATTTCTTCTTTAAGGTGGAAGACCTTATGTACCTTAAGAGAGGCGGAAGAGTGTCTGCTGCCACCGCAATTATGGGAACTGCACTGAATATCAAGCCGATTCTCACAATCGACAAGCAGGGAAAGCTTCAGACCATCGACAAGAAGAGGGGCAATAAGATGGCTCTTAAGTCATTGGTTGATCGTTTTGATTCCGGTTTTGACCCGGCATTGAGTAAGGTTGTATACATAAGCTGTGCCGACTGTAGGGAAGATGCCGAGACACTTAAAAATATGGTGTTAGAGTGCCGACCGGAAGCAGAGGTAAGGATTACCATGCTAAGCCCTATTATCGGTGCACATACAGGCCCTGATATGCTTTCGCTGATATATTACGGAGGAATAAGGGAGTTCTAAAGGAATAAATTACCACTCTT
>CAMAKT010000071.1 GCA_945836135.1 uncultured Clostridia bacterium
GAAGAAAGGAGTACCATGAAGAAGATTATCGATTTATTGAGCGATGAACTTAAGTCCGCTTTTACAGAGTGCGGCTATGATGAGAAATATGCCAAGGTGGTGGTTTCCAACAGACCTGATCTGTGCCAGTACCAGTGTAACGGCTGTATGGCAGCAGCCAAGGAGTATAAGAAGGCGCCTGCCGTTATTGCAGGGGAGGTAGTGGCTAAGCTTGCGGGAAGCACTGCCTTTTCCAAGGTTGAGGCCGTCAATCCGGGATTTATCAACATGAACCTGTCTGCTAAGTTCATTGCAGCATATGTGAAGGAAATGGGAAAACATGAGAAGTTCGGCTGTGACGAGTCCAGGAAGAATAAGACTATTATGCTTGACTACGGCGGAGCCAATGTGGCTAAGCCTCTCCATGTAGGACATCTGCGTTCTGCCATTATCGGAGAGAGCATCAAGAGAATCTGCCGGTATTGCGGATATGATACTGTAGGTGACGTGCATCTTGGCGACTGGGGACTTCAGATGGGCTTAATCATTATGGAGCTCAAGAACAGAAAGCCGGAGCTTCCTTATTTTGATGACAGCTACACCGGGGAGTATCCGGCAGAGCCTCCATTTACATTATCGGAGCTTGAGGATATCTACCCATGCGCCAGCAAAAAGTCCAAGGAAGACGAGGAATTTGCCAAGGCAGCACATGAGGCTACGGTCATGCTGCAGAACGGACACAGAGGTTACAATGCAATCTGGAAGCACATTATGAATATTTCCCTCGCCGACCTTAAGAGGAATTATGACAATCTTAACGTAAGCTTTGATGTGTGGAAGGGCGAATCGGATGCCAAGCCGTATATTGAGGATATGATAAATGACTTTGTGAGCAGGGGATATGCTTATGAGAGCCAGGGAGCACTGGTTGTGGACGTGGCTCTTGACAGTGACAAGAAAGAGATTCCGCCATGCATTGTGAGAAAATCTGACGGCGCTGCAATATATGCAACCACGGACCTTGCAACCATGATTGAGAGACAGAAGCTGTATCATCCGTTTAAATATATCTATATGACCGACAAGCGCCAGGAGATGCATTTTACTCAGATTTTCCGTGTTGCCAAAAAGACGGGCATCGTGCCTGAAGACACCGAGATGGATTTCCTTGGTTTTGGTACTATGAATGGTAAGGATGGCAAGCCTTTTAAGACGAGAAACGGAGATATGTTAAGGCTTGAGTATCTTATCAAGGATGTAGAGGATGCTGTATATAGCAAGATAAAAGAAAATCGCGATATGGAAGATGCAGAGGCTAGGGAAATCGCCAAGGTTGTAGGACTTGCTGCAATCAAGTACGGTGATCTGTCAAATCAGGCAGTGAAGGATTATATTTTTGATATAGACCGCTTTTCTTCCTTTGAGGGAGATACCGGACCTTATGTGCTCTATACCATAGTGCGAATCAAGTCCATTATGAAAAAGTATGAGCAGACCTACGGCAATGACGTAAAAACACTTTCAGACAGAATGGCTGATTTCCTTGCACCGGAGGGGGCAAGTGAGACAGACCTCTGCCTTTTACTTGCAAAGTTCTCTGAGGTAATTGAGAGTGCTTATGCTGAGCTTGCGCCTCATAAAATATGTAAGTTCATCTATGATGTTGCCAATGTATTTAACGGCTTTTATCATGATACCAAGATTCTTACCGAGGAGAATGAAGCTAAGCGCAGAAGTTATATTGCACTTATATCACTTACAAAGAGTGTGCTCGAGACTTGTATAGATTTACTTGGTATAAAGGCTCCTGAACGGATGTAAATATAGGAGAATAATCATCATGAGTAAGAATCTTTCAAAGGACATGACAGTCGGAAGTCCCTTTAAGATTATTGTGCTGTTTGCAATTCCTGTACTTGTGGGAAATGTTTTCCAGCAGTTGTACAGCATGGTGGATACCATTATCGTGGGTCAGAGTCTGGGAACGGATGCTCTGGCAGCGGTTGGTTCAACCGGCTCCCTTAATTTTCTGGTTAATGGGTTTTCCACCGGAATTGCAGGGGGCTTTGCAGTGCTTCCGGCACAGTTTTTTGGCGCGAAGGATGAGAAAAAGCTAAGAAAGAGCGTGGCACAGGCTATATGGCTGTGTGCGTTTTTCACGATACTGCTTACCATACTGGCGGTGGTGTTTTCCAGACCGGTGCTTACGCTTATGAAAACGCCAGATAACATCATTGGAATGGCTGATGTATATATCAAGACCATATTCTGGGGGATTTGTGCCACAATTCTCTATAATATGTGCGCATGTGTTATAAGGGCATTGGGAGACAGCAGGACACCGCTGTATTTCCTGATACTTGCATCATTTCTCAATATAGGTCTTGACCTTTTATTCATTATGGTTTTTCACTGGGGTGTATTCGGAGCCGCTTTTGCGACGGTGGTTTCCCAGGCTGTTGCGGGAATACTGTGCGTCATTTATGCGATAAAAAAATACAGCATTCTGCATTTAACGGGAGAGGACTTTGCGCCGGACTTTGCTATGATGCGAAAGCACCTTGGAATCGGTCTTCCGATGGCGTTTCAGTTTTCCATTACAGCAATTGGAACGGTGGTGCTTCAGAGTGCTCTCAATACCTTTGGCTCCGATAAGATTGCAGCCTATACTGCCGGGTGCAAGGTGGAGCAGCTTGTGACTCAGATTGCCCCTGCAATAGGAGTGACCATGGCTAATTACGGCGGGCAGAACCTTGGAGCCGGACGTCTTGACAGAATTAAGAAGGGTGTTACAAGCTGCACGGTGCTCACAATCTCACTGGCAGTTATTTCAGCGGTTGTGCTGTATTTTTCGGGAGAGTGGCTGGCGGGACTTTTTATTTCCGGAGACCAGCCGGAGGTTGTGCGCGCGGCAGTTACTTATGTAAATACAATCTGTGTGTTCTTCCCGTTTTTGTACATGATTTTTGTATACCGAAACATACTTCAGGGAATAGGAAGAAGCTTCATGCCGCTTATGGCGGGAGTTTTTGAACTGATTGCCAGATGTGTTGTATCCTTCACACTTCCGCAAAGAATGGGATATATAGGTGTATGCCTGGCGGGACCTGTGGCGTGGATTGCGGCGGCGGTGCCCCTTTGCATTGCATATTATGTGATTGTGGGAAAGATGTCAAAGAAAAACAGAATCGCATAGATTATTGAAACTTATGTACACCGCAGATTCGGTAAATAAGCCGGGTTTTGATGAAACAGACGATATATTGGAATTATAAGAGGCAGCCGACATATATGCGGCTGTCTTTTTTGTATCCGAAAAGGACAAGACACGGGTTTCCATGTGAACATTGTTGCTTTTGAGAAATTCATCCGAGATGTAATCACACTCACTTGAAGAAAGGCGAAGTCCGTCTCCGGTTAGTTTGACGTAAGCTTCGTAGCGGCTCCAGAAGGCGGCAAATTCATCAGGATTTACGATGCCGTCGGTGCATAAGGGCGCAGCAAATTTCCTTGCAGTGTCGGGTCTGACATTTCGGATATCCTGAATGTCGATTCCTACATTGGATTCGGCAATGGCACAGGCAATACCTGTGCGGCAATGGCTCAGATTAAAGTGAATATCAGAGAAAGGGGCATTAAGCTGTGGCTTGCCGCCGGGAAGATTTACGAATGAAACATATTCATTGTGGGCATTATCACGGACTGTAAAAGAAAAACGTTCAGGATATTCTCTTTTAAGGGAATTAAGCAACAAAAAATAGGCAAGAGCACCGGATACACGTTCTCTTGCCGGTATGATGGAATCACACTTATGCTTCCTGAATTCAGGAAGCATAGGGCGAAGACAGTTATATAGCTGTTCATATTCGTCATCCGGATAATTTTCCGGAAGCAGTGTGTAGTATATCATATATTCTGGTTGCCTCGCTTTTATATGATATTTAGGTGATTGCGAAACTCAAATTCATCACTGAACAGTTGTGCAATTTCACTATATTACGAGTCGGACTGTTTGCAACCGCCGGTGCTTAGCGGCTGTATTTTAGCCGCTTATGCACCGTTGCGTGATGCAATCAAGCGAAAGCGTGTCCGACGACAATATAGTGAAATTGTACAACGTCCGGTATAGAAAACCTGAGTTTCGCAATTGTCTAATATGATATTTTTTCTTCCCATGGCAGTGTTCCGTCAGGATATGCGGACAATGATGGGCAGCAAACACGTATTGCGTATGCTATTTTCTTCATTTTAAGGCTTATAGGGGTGTCTACTGTTTTCATGCACTCTTTGACAGTGTTTCCCATATAGTAGGAAAAAAGCTCGGCACGGTCCTCCATCGCATTGGTTTTACCATATATCGAGGTAAAATACTGATGATAAATATCGGCAGTGGAGTCATAGATGGTTCCGGCATAATCGTTGGTTCCGTACAGAATGGTGTCCGTAAGCTCATTGGTATCTAAGAGATTCTGACCGTTTTCAATGTAGTGCATAATGCAGTATTCCATGAAATGAAAAAGCTCGTGGTGGAAAGCAAGCTTGAAATACACGTCTGAATTGCTGCTGCTCAGTGCAATCTGAATGGATGCAGCGTTATTGGCGTCGGTGTATCCGTCAGCACCGTCGAGGTTGTCAATCAGGTTAATAGTGATTGGTGAATAGGTGTTTAAGTCGGCAAAAAGTTCTTTAGGATAGAGACTTAAACACTCTTCAAGAAGAATAAGTCTTGAAGCAATGAGGCTTTCATCTGTAATTCCGGTGCCTGATGCCCCATAGCTCCATGAAACAGCGGAACCATAGCGGATATTTACGCCATAGGTGCTGTTGAGACGTTCAAGGGTGTCAAGGTTAATTTCTGCCTGGGTGACAGAATAATCCGGCATCTCATCGGATAGTGCTTCTGTAGTTGTAGGAATACCGGATGTGGTTTCTGTCAGTGAGGAATCATCGGTCGTTGTTGTCGCTTCAATAGATGATTCAAACGGAAGAGGAAGAGTTGCGCCCTCGGATGGGGTCTGTGACTCAGCTTTGAGTGCGGCAGGCTCATGGGTTTCGTCCGTATTTACGGCACCGTTACAGCCGGACACGGAAAATAGTACTGTCGAAGCTGACAGTACACATAAAAATCTATGAAAAGACCGGTAAAAAGTACCGGACTTATTGTTATCTATATACATAAAGGAAGCTCCTCATTATCTTAAAAATGTGTCGGTGATGGATGTAATCCTAAAACCAGCTCATATTAATAGAATAATGTGAAGCATCTTTTTTTTCAATATGTAAAATAAATTAAATTTCTTGAGTTATCACATGTATTTTGTGCATAACTGACAGTGGTTTATTCGCCTGCCATTCTATACATAGGGTACTATGCTTTGTAAATATAATATTTTAATATTCTTTTATCTTTTTTTAATGAAAAAGGAAAAAAAGTATGATAGAATGAAACGATAAACAGATATTTTGGAGGAAATAATGAATAAGGATGCAAAGAATAATTTTCTTGTAAAGGAAAATGAATTTACCAGGATAAAGAAGATTATAGGCATTGTAAGCGGCAAGGGCGGTGTAGGTAAGTCCACAGTCACTTGTGCCGTTGCAAGGCAGCTTCGGGATATGGGGTATCAGGTAGGAATACTTGATGCGGATATCACGGGACCATCCATTCCGAGAATGATGGGAATATCCGGACGTTGTGATGAGGATGAGACAGGCATTATTCCGCCGGAAAGCAGTGAGGGAATTAAGGTAATGTCAATGAATCTCCTGCTTGAGAGTGAGGAGCAGCCGGTTATCTGGCGTGGACCTGTCATTGCCAATTTTGTCAAGCAGTTCTATACGGATGTATGCTGGGGCGAGCTTGATTTCCTTTTGGTTGATATGCCTCCGGGAACCGGAGACGTACCGCTTACGGTATTCCAGTCACTTCCGGTGGACGGAATCATACTTGTCACATCTGCACAGGGGCTTGTGTCAATGATAGTCAAAAAGGCATATAACATGGCATGCAAGATGGATATTCCTGTGCTTGGAATTATAGAAAATTACAGCTATTACAGATGCCCTGACTGTGGAAGGATTGAGAAAATATTCGGTGAGAGCCGGATTGATGAGGAGGCAGAGGCAATCGGCGTTCCGGTGCTTGCCAAGCTTCCGATTGATCCTATGCTTGCAAAGGCAGCGGACGAGGGCAAATATTTTGCTTTTGAGGAGCCGATTAATGTGGAACCGCTTGTACGCAATCTTTTTGATGTAGCTTTATTTGACCTCGACGGAACTTTGACGGACCCTAAGGTGGGTATTACAACCTGTGTGCAGTATGCGCTCAGCTCCATAGGAATTGATGAACCTGACCTTGATAAGCTTGATGATTTTATCGGACCGCCTCTGATGGAGCATTTCATGGAGCGATACAATCTGGACGAAGCTACGGCGCGGGCCTGTGTTGAGAAGTACAGAGAGAGGTTTAATCCTATAGGAATATATGAAAATGAGAAATATGAAGATATAGACAAGCTTCTTACCTGCCTTAAAGAGAGGGGAATCAGACTGGCGGTTGCCAGCTCCAAGCCCAAGGTTCTTGTTGACAGAGTACTTGAACATTTCGATTTGACCGGTTATTTTGATGTTGTGGCAGGCAGTGAACTTGACGGCAGCAGAACACGCAAATCTGATGTAATCAGGTATGCCTTTGAATTGATGGATGAGATGGGAATTTCACATTCCAATCCGATTATGATTGGAGACCGCAAGCATGATATAATCGGTGCCAGGGAAGCAGGTATTCCGTGTATGGCTGTTGCATACGGTTACGGTTCCATGGAGGAGCTTACCAAACAGCATCCGGATTTTATAGCGGAGAGCGTAATGGAGATTGCTGATATCATACGCTAGTGCGTCTGTATTGAAGCTTAATTATTCGGGAGGCAGACGATTGAAGAAGATATTTATAGAAATATGGCGTTTGGTGTACCCTGTACTGATTTACTTTGCGGTTGCGCTGCTGGTAGAGATAGGTGCACTTATGTATTATATAAGCACACAGATTAGCGGATTGGATTTTTTACTATCAGGTGGGGTTGTTATTACGCAGGAGGAGCTGGCTGGCTTTATCAATAAGTACAGCCTTCAGATTACGGCACTGACAAACACAGTATTAATACCTGTTTTCCTTATCTTTCTGCATGGAGATAACAAAAAAAGGCAGCGTGCGTGCGGATTTAAGTATGCCATGCCGGGAATAAAGGATTTTATTTTTATTATTGTGCTGGGAATGGCAGCGGCGGTGAGTGTTAATGCAGTTGTGTCCCTTAGCGGATTGGCATATCTGTCCCCGAAGTATCAGGAGGTATCACAGATAATTTATTCAGGAAGCATAGCCATGGAAATTCTCTCGGCAGTTATTGCTGCTCCTGTACTGGAGGAGTTGTTTTTCAGGGGAATGATATATCAGCGATTAAGAGGGTACTGCGATGCGGTACCTGCCATACTGATTTCATCAGCTTTCTTTGGCGCTTTCCATGGCAATCTGGTGCAGTTTGTGTATGCTTTTCTGATAGGCTGTATGCTGGCGTTTGTATACGAGAAGCTTAAGACAATATGGGCTCCGGTACTTTTTCATGTGGGTGCAAATCTGTTATCGGTACTGATTACGGAATTGCTTCCGGAAAGCTTTATGACAGTGCTTACCGTGCTTGGGTCTATGGTTGTATGTGTGGTGATTACAGTTGTGTTATTAAAATATGTAAGCAGATATCAGGCAGTGGAAGTGCCTGTGGAAGGAAGTGAGGGTTAGAGCTATGAAGCTGTTATCAATAGCAGTTCCTTGTTATAATTCTGAGAATTATATGGAAAAATGCATAAATTCCCTGTTAGAGGGAGGTAATGAGGTAGAAATCATCATTGTGGATGATGGTTCAAAGGACGGTACAGCGCGTATTGCGGACGAATACGCAGAAAAATATCCTGAAATTGTCAAGGCAGTTCATCAGGAGAACGGTGGCCACGGAGAGGCAGTCAACACCGGACTTGCCAATTCCACAGGTGCCTTTTTCAAGGTAGTTGACAGTGATGACTGGGTAAGCAGGGATGCATATCGCAAGCTGCTTGATATCATGAGAAGCTCCCTTGAGAATGATGAGAAGCTTGATATGCTGATTTCGAATTTTGTTTATGACAAGCAGGGAGCACATCACAAGAAGGTTATGAGCTACCGCAATGCATTGCCGATTGACCAATATTTTACATGGCATGAGGTGGGGCATTTCCGCGTTGCACAGTACATTTTGATGCATTCGGTGATATATCGTACCGGTCTTTTGAGAGAATGTGGGCTTAAGCTACCGGAGCATACATTTTATGTGGATAATATTTTTGTGTTTAATCCGCTGCCGTATGTCAAGAAAATGTATTATACGGATGTTATATTTTATCATTATTTTATCGGCAGGGATGACCAGTCGGTCAATGAGTCCGTCATGATTAAGAGAATTGACCAGCAGATTAGAGTAAATAAGCTGATGATTGATTATTTTGATTTTGATGCCATTACCGAAAAGCCATGTATGAAATATATGCGCAATTATGTTAATGTGATGATGACAATATCATCGGCTTTTCTTGTGCTGTCCAAGGACAAGGAAAATTATAAGAAAAAACATGAGCTGTGGATGTATCTTAAGGAGAAAAATCCAAGATTATACAAAAATATTCTCCACACGGTTATGGGTATAGCTCTCAGAATGGAGGGCGGTCTAGCGAGAACCGTGCAGAGAATAGGTTATAAGGTGTTCCAGAAAATGATAGGTTTTAATTAACTCCAAGCTTTTCGGTCAATCAAACCAGAGTACTTTGTCTTGTATACCAGATGGTATACAAGCTGGCCCATGACGCAGCCGCCGATGACATCAATCAGAGCGTGCTGCTTCATGAACATCGTGGACAGACAGATTAAAATGCAAAGAACCAGAGAGCCGATTTTAACAGCTTTATGGCGTATCTTATCACTGCGGCTGATGGCAATGTGTACACCGATGGAATTGTATACATGAATGCTTGGAAATACATTTGTTGATGTATCGGTTGCATACAGCCATGATATCATTCCGTAGAAAGGTGATTCGGCGTCAAGCTGTGCAGGACGAAAGTCCCGAAGCCCGTTTGGAAAGATATAGCAGATAATAAGGTAAGCAGTCATACCGATTATCAGAAAGCTCATCAGCTTCACAAAATCCCGCTGGGAAACAAGGAAAAAGTATATTGCACTTACCGCTACATAAAAGAACCATAATATGTATGGTATGATAAAAACAGGAATAAACGGGATAATGTCATCAATAGGTGAATTAAGGGCCGTAAAATCAGTAGTGACTGTGCGTTCAAGAAAGAAAAAGCATATCAGATATATTGGGACATATAATGCCAATATGATATGCTTATATTTTTTTATTAAGCTATTCATAACATCCTCCACCTTCATACAATTCATGAAAATATATTTTCGCAATGAAATACATAATAACACAGGCTTCTTTATTTCACAAGTCCTTTTTACTATTTGCAAACAGTCCAATGTTTGATATAATAACAAATACCTAAACATGACAATTCAACTAAGAATGAGGTTTATACATGAGATTAGTTATAAGAGATATAGTTAAGAGAAATCAGGATGAACTACTTCTTGACAAAGCAGGATATACTTTTTATCAGGGAAAAGTATACGGAATCAGCGGAAAGGAGAAGAGCAGGAGGGCTCTTATGGCATGTATTGCTTTCGAAGACAGATATGACAGTGGCTCCATGGAGCTTATCTGTGCCGGCAGAAATTGTATGGCTCCTGCCATGGTGGTACGTTTCCCTGAGGAACCGGCATTTCCTGAGTTCCTTACGGTAAGAGAGTTTTTGAAGTATTATATTGACATTAACCGCAGAAATATAGCTGAATCTAAGACAATTGATGAGTATCTGGCTTATGTGGAATTAGAACATGTAAGAAGTGACAGGATGCTTAAGGATTTTACATGGGAGGAGAGGATGAGACTCGAATTTCTTTGTCTTCTTATAACTGCGCCACCGGTGCTTCTGATTGATAATCTGAGAAGTATAAGCAATGTAGATTTCCTTAAGGACATCAAAAGATATATAGACCGTCTTAAGGAGAGCAGCATCATATTACTCGAAAGCACGAATAACGCCGTGACGGTTTTTCTGTGTGATGAAGAGCTTACAATCAATAACGGCTGTATTCAGGGAGGAGTGTAAATGCAAAAGCAGTTATTGTACCAGTTTCTTTTAGAGACCCATAACGAGGCAGGAAAACTGTTTTTCTTCATGCATAAAAATAAAAAGAAATTAAAACATACGGATGGCACGCTGATGAGAATTATACCTATAGCTGCCTTGAAACTGCTGGGGATGCTTGCACTGAGAATTGCTTATGTGCTTATTTTTATGTATATTCCTTATAAGCTGCTGTCAGCAATATGCATTGCAGAAGGATTCCAGCTTAGGCAGTCCATTGTGTATTTTACGGTCATCCTAAGCTGTGTGTGCGGCTCATTGGTTAACTCCGGAATGCTTGATATGGATGAGGACGCCTATGTGATGTTAACTACGATGCAGATGGAGCCGACGCTTTTTTTTGCGGGAAGAGTAATATACAAGCTTACACTTGATGGGTTGGGCTTTATGATAGCATACCTTATAATGGGACTTGACTTTCCGCATGCTTTATATCTGATGATATGGCTGTTGATTTCAAGAATTGTGGGTGAGGCTGTTAATCTATATGTATTTCGCTATTTGCGCAAGATTATCAGTGAAATCCCGGGAGCTACTGCAGCAATAATGGCTACCTGCGTGTTTATGGCTTACGGATTCCCTTTCCTTCGCAATCATGTGGTAGACTTTACCTGCTATATATACGATTACCTGTGGCTTCTTACAGCGCTTATTGTTGCAGCGGTAGTAGGCTACGGAATTTTTATCTATGACGGATATTCCTATATTGCGCGTACCTTCATAAGAGGAATGCAACTTAACTCAGAGCAGGTGGAGGACAATGCTGCGAAAGCGGAACTCATCATGGGAGAAAATTCTACGGACGGTTATTTCAAAGTATTTGAAAAGGATGAGTCAAAAGGAATCAATTACTTACATAAGGTGTTTTTCTCGAGAAACGCCGATTATGTCCGTAATATTATGCTTATACGCATTGTTCTTATTGCTGTCGCTACGCTAATTGGAGTAATAATATGTGTAATGTCAGGGCAAAGCACCTGTGATAAGGTGTGGTCAGTGTTGTGCGGGGCTCTTCCTATTATGGTGTTTATCATGTTCTGGCTTTCGGTTACTCCTAAGCTGTGTAAATCTATGTTTTTCTACATTGACTGCGGCATGCTTGAGAGCACAAGGCATATAACAGGAGCGAATAATTTTAAGAATTATGTAGTGCGTCTGCGGAGAATTGGATTATATAATATACTTCTGGCTATTATGCTTTGCGCCGGATTTGTGGCTGTAGGGGCTGCATCAGGTCATACTAAGCTGATTAGTGAGCTTATTCCTGTACTCTTAGGTATTGTGCTGTTGTCCGTGTTTTATACAATATTTAATTTGACAGTATATTATATGTGCCAGCCCTACACCAGAGATATGAAGACCAAAGGCTATACATACTATGCCGCCAATGCAGCAATGCTTGTGATATGTTATGGATGTGTGTATATCGGCTGGGGTGCGGTGGTGTTTGACATGGTTATCGGTGTTGTGACCGGCATTATGCTCAGTGCTTCGTCGACACTTATATACCACTTCTCCAATAAGACCTTTGTCATAAGATAGTGGAATTGAATTCAAAATAAAAAATTGAAAAAAGTTGTTGACATTTATTTGGATTAATGATATATTATTCAAGCAGGCCAAACATGGCAGGCAACTATGGGGTCTTAGCTCAGCTGGGAGAGCATCTGCCTTACAAGCAGAGGGTCATAGGTTCGAGCCCTATAGGCCCCATACCTTTCAATTTAATATGGCGAGATAGCTCAGTTGGCTAGAGCACATGGTTCATACCCATGGTGTCGGGAGTTCGAATCTCTTTCTCGCTACTATAGAACCGGAGACGATGCGTCTTCGGTTTTTTCTTTACAGCTTTGGAAAGTTATGTTACTGTAAATAAAGAGGTGTTGGGTTATGATGAAGAATTATCATAAAGTTATATGGACAATATTCTTTATACAGTTAATAGTGACAGCAATCGTGATAACAACGTCAAAGGTGGACGATGTGACTCTTGCAAAAGGAAAAGTTCAGAGCTTTAGCACGGGATGGGTACTTATCCGAGAAGATGGTACAGAGACTAAGCTGCAGCAATTACCTTATAATGGAATCAGTGAGTCGAACGAGAAAATCATTATTCAGAATACCATTCCAAGGGAATACTGGGGGAAGACCCTGACTTTTCTGTCTGCTGACAAAATGTTACGAATTACGGTTGATGGGGAGGAGATATATACCTTTGGGTTGAATGACGAGAGACTGTTTGGAAGCACTCCCGGAAGCGTAATGGTATTTGCTGACATACCAAGGGATTGTAAGGCAGGGGAGATACAGATAGAAATGAGGTCTCCTTATGCGAACTATGCTACATATATTACGGAGATAACGGTAGCCGGCA